>JADLFQ010000019.1 GCA_020845515.1 Anaerolineaceae bacterium
AGGGAATTGCCATTGCTTCCGCCGTCATTGCCGCGGTCAGCCTGTTTGCTTCCTTTATTACGGACGTAAACCTTGTGCAAAAACAATTAAACTTGCCAACTCTTCAATCCATTCGTGTATCAGATACAAAGGTATTTATTGGCTTTATGTTGGGCGGCGCATTGCCGTGGCTGTTCAGCTCGTTGTCCATCCGGGCGGTATCCCGGGCTGCCAGTCAGGTTGTGGAAGAGGTGCGGAAACAATTTCGTATTCCTGGCATCATGGAAGGGACGGTCACGCCTGATTATGCAAGAGTGGTAGGGATTTCCACGCGCTCGGCTCAAAAAGAATTAATCCCACTGGCGACCATTGCAATTGTTACGCCGCTGATTGTCGGTATGGTCCTTCAAGTTGAAGCTTTGGGCGGTTTTTTGGCTGGCGTTATCCTTTCAGGACAGCTTCTGGCAGTGTTCATGTCGAATGCGGGTGGCGCGTGGGATAACGCGAAGAAGTCTATCGAGGATGAGCCGCGGAATATCTCTGCTGACACAGGCAAAGGATCTGAGCGGCACAAGGCGGGTGTAGTTGGAGATACGGTGGGGGACCCATTGAAAGACACTGCTGGCCCGGCTTTGAACCCCATGATCAAGGTTGTAAATTTGGTTAGCTTGTTGGCTGCCCCAATAATTGTTAAATATCAGGATCTGGGTGTGGCTGGCTGGATTGTTGTCGGGATCTTGGTTGTCGTGCTTGTTTGGGGAGTTTCACAAAGCAAGAAACCCGTTCCAGAGGTTTAATCCAAAAGAAAAGGTCATGAATCTTCATTCCGCATTCCATTGTAGAATGCGGAATGATTTTTTAAGAACGAAAACGTTTTGATTTAAATAAACTGAAAATCTGCAGGAAAGGGGGCCGAATATTCTACTGGGTGGTTTTTGCCGGGGTGCACAAAAGCTATATTTGAAGCATGTAGGGCGAGGCGGGGCATGGGGAAAAAAGAGGGAATGTTTGGGTGAGTTGCTGGCTTGGAATATAGGGTGTCGTTCAGGATCGGCGTACCGATGGCAGCCAAATGCGCCCTAATTTGGTGCGTATAGCCACTATGGGGAGAAACCTTAATCAATGTTAACCCGTTTTCAGAGCGGCGGATGATCTCCACTTCAGTCCTGGCCGGCTTTCCACTTTTTAAACTAGCGATAGTGCGGTGTCTTCTATCTCCATTTACCTGCAGTGGCAGGTGGATGTCGAGATAACTCCAAGAAGGAGACCCAACAATCACAGCAGCATAAATTTTTTTGACTTCTCTCTTTGAAAACTGAATATTTAAAAAGCGGTGAGCTTCTCGGGAGCGCGCAAACACCACAACCCCACTGGTGTCCTTGTCCAGTCGATGAATGACCCAAATTGGGGCAAATTTTTGTTCCAACAACCAACTCAAACAAGGCAAAGTCCGATCATAGCCATCGGGAATTGTACGCAAACCGGAAGGTTTGTTTACTATAATAAGATCATCGTCAATTGCAATGATCCATTCTGGGGAGAAAGGAGACAGTTTTGTATCCATGGATGGCTCATATACAGGCCTGCCAACAGCCAAATTACGTTTATTATAAAACAACCAGTAATTGGTTGCTATAGAGAAAACAGGGAAAGTCCTACGTTCAAGGAGAAAAAATATGCTTACTGTCGCTGTTTATATCCATATTAAACCCGATGATGTTGAAGCTTTCATATCTGCAACAGAGGTTAATGCGCGCAACAGCATTGATGAAGAAGGAATTTTGCGATTTGACTTCCTTCAGCGACAGGATGAACCTAACCATTTTATGCTTTATGAAGTTTATAAGGAAAGCACTGACCAGCTTAAACATCGAGAGAGCGCACATTATCTTACCTGGAGGGAGCAGGTTGAATCAATGCTGGCGGAGCCCCGGCAGGGAATTAAGTACACCCGCATATACCCGCCCGACTCGGACTGGGAATGATCATGAAACTGGATTTTGTAACAGCCAACCGGATCCTATTCGGAACAGGAAAAAGCAGGCAGATTGGGATTCTTGCCCGCGAGATTGGGTCATGCGCTCTGGTGATGAGTGGAACCCATTTACTTGTAGATGCCCTGGAAGCTTCTTTGAAAGAAAATGGGATTCAGTATCAAACCGTTCATATCCACGGCGAGCCCACAGTTCCAGGAATTATTGAATTAATGGAGAAGACTCGATCTTTTCAGTATGATCTCGTGATAGGGATTGGTGGGGGAAGCGTTCTGGATGCAGCAAAGGCACTGGCAGCGATGCGAACAAACCCAGGAGACTTGATGGACTACCTTGAGATTGTCGGAGCAGGAAAACCATTGCTCCTGCCAGCGGCCCCTTATATCGCCGTGCCGACGACTGCAGGCACAGGCAGTGAAGTAACCCGGAATGCTGTGTTGGGCGTCCCGGCTGAGGGAGTTAAAGTTAGCCTGCGCAGCCCTTTGATGCTTCCAACGATCGCTTTGGTAGACCCCGAGCTTACTCTTTCGGTGCCACCGGAGGTCACAGCTTCGACTGGTATGGACGCCTTAACTCAAGTTATTGAACCTTATTTAAGTAACAAGGCGAATCCAATGGTGGATTTGTTTTGCCGCGAAGGCATAACCAGAGTACGGACGTCCTTACGGAAAGCCTATCTCGATGGCGGAGACATCCATGCCAGGACGGATATGGCATGGGCGAGTCTGTTGGGAGGGATGGCGCTTGCCAATGCAGGCTTGGGTGCGGTGCACGGTTTTGCCGGACCGATTGGGGGGATGTTTAATGCGCCGCACGGGGCAATATGCGCTCGTTTACTCCCTATTGTTTTTGGGGCGAACGCAAAAGTGATCGCCGCTCAATCTTCGGATTCTGTACAGTTGGATCGCTTTAAGGAAGTCGCACGTATTCTCTGCGATTGCCCTTCTGCAAGTATCTCAGATGGGGTTGGCTGGCTGTATGATATTGTTCGAGAATTGGCAATTCCAAGCCTTTCTTATTATGGGGTAAGAGAGGAAGACATTCCACTTATCACTGAAAAAGCAAAAAACTCGAGCAGCATGAAAGCTAATCCGGTTCAATTACCTTCTGAAGTCTTGAGGGAGATTTTGGCAAAGGCGTTGTAAAAAGCAGAGGTTTTAAACAACCCTTTGACTTTTTGGTTGAGTTGGGAGATCAGGAGGTATAAAAACTGGCTGCAAGGACGCCCGGACCGGCATGGACGAGAATGGCGGGAGGGAGGTTATAAATTGGGATGTTTCTCGCATCCAAGCTGAGTTTGTCGGCAAGTGTTTTTGCCAAAGCTTTGGCCTCTTCCAGTGAATCGCCATGCATGATTGTAAGGTACCCTTCTTGATCTTTTGGATATTGAGTTACAACAAGCTCAATCACTTTTGCTAATGCACGCTGCTTTGTACGTTGACTTTCGACAGGTTGTGCTTTGCCATCTATGAGTGTGAGGATGGGCTTAACTTGTAAAAGTCCGCCTAACAGAGCCTGTGCGCCGCCAATTCGCCCGCCTTTATGCAGATACTCCAAAGTATCTACGAGAAAGTAGACCCGCTGGCGTGCACACATATCTTCGATATTTTTTACAAGCGTATCTATGCCCATTCCTTGCTGCGCCCATTCATTCGCTTGGAGGACAATGCTTGCCAGACCGCTCCCTAATGTTTTGGTGTCTAAAATGCGGATATCAACACCCTGAAAATCCAGAGCGGCGACGGTGGCACTGCGGACAGTGCCGCTTACTTCCGCGGAGGGGCAAATCACTACTGCGGATTCTTTTTTGCTTGTGATATCTTCAAAGATCCGCTTGTAGAGTTCGGGTGGAGGCGCGGCAGTTTTAGGTAGAATAGAAGAAGTCCTCAACCGGGTTAAAAAAGTCTTGTTATCAATTTCTGTATCGTCTCGATAGCTTTCATCGCCGAAGATTATAATTTGAGGAATATAATTAATTCCCAAACGGCGAGCCTCTTCTGTAGGAATACTGGATGTTGTATCTGCAATAATCCTAACCATGACAAATCCCTCCCAAATGAATATGACGTAATTTCCCTGAAGCAGATGATTTTGCGTTTATAAGTGAATCTTTTTCCTTAGGATAGCACAAGTCTTTCGCTGATGCTTACTTCTTTGTGGATCCGATTGATAATATCGGCGAGAAGGGGGCCGACGGAAATCACCTTGATTTTGTCGGACATTTTCTCTGGTGGAATAGGGATTGTATTGGTTACCACAAGTTTCTCAATACGTTCGTCCTCATTGAGAAGCTTCAATGCCGCTGGCAGCAAGATAGGGTGGGTGATCGCGAAATAGGCTTTGCCAACTGCGCCGCCCTGGTATAGCTCATCCAACTGGGTTAATATGCTCCCGCTTGCAATCATATCATCAATAATAATTGGTCTACGACCCTGGATATCTCCAACTACGTGGGTGGTTTTTACATTTCTAAAGCCTGACCGTCGTTTATGCATCACGACAAGAGGAAGGTTAAGCAATTCGGCGTACTTTCCAGCCATGCTGGCGCGGCCGACATCTGGGCTTACAATGGCAGCATTTTGGAAAATTTGGTTCGAAAAATATTCACTAATCACTTTAACGGCACTTAAGGGGTCTACCGGGATATTAAAGAACCCTTGAATTGCCTGGTTATGAATATCCATATAGATCACACGATCCGCGCCAAGGTGTTCAATAAGAGAAGCGATTACCTTGGCGCTGATCGCTTCGCGACCACGAGACATTCTCTCCTGGCGCGAGTATGGAAAGTATGGAATAACCGCGGTTACTTCGTGAACGCTGGCCCTCCGGAAAGCGTCCAAATATAGCAGAAGCTCCACTATGTGTTCGTTGACAGGTGTATGACAGGGCTGAATGATGAAAACATTCGCGCCGCGGACAGCCTCATCAATCGTAACGTGAGTTTCGCTGTCAGGAAACTTGGTGGTTGTACTGCGGCCAAGCGGTGTATTCAGTAATGATGCAATTTCCATTGCAAGTTCCGGGTGAGAGGTTCCGGTAAAAATCTTGAGTGGGTGTTCGCGCATAAGGTTTTTGGCCTCCTATCCCCTTACAGCCTGTCAGGAAGAATGCAAAGATAGTTTTCTCGAAATATCAACATGGGCTGGCAGCCCTCCCGCGCCTACCGCCAGCCGGGTGGCACGGACGATTGCCTCTGCTACAACAATGGCGGCATAGGAACCTACAATATTTACATTTGCTCTTTTCTTTTGCGTTGAAAGTGCGAAAATAGTATCCCCATCCAGCATGGTATTGGCAGGTTGGATGGATAGTGTTATTCCGTTTCCAGCCATCTGTGCGACTTTATTGACCTCCTCCTTTGTCAGTTTCGCGTTAGTTGCTACAACTCCAATCACTGTATTTGAGAGACTCGCTAACTGCAAGATTTTTCGACCGTAGAAAGTTGTCAAAACTTCGAGTGTATTGGCAAAGAAAGGGCCTTTACCCAGTTTTAAAGGACCTTTTTTCAAGGATCGTGCACCGGCAATAAGTTTGCTCGTCTTGTAATCCACGACATCGCCGAAGGCATTTACTACACAGATTGCTCCGACAATAACTCCTCCCCCTAATTCCATCGCGGCTGTACCAATGCCCGATTTCATTGCCCCAGCCATACCAAAAATTTTCCCAACACTGGCACCTGTACCTGCGCCAACATTTCCTTCGAGCGGCGGCAGATCACTGGCGTTCTTGCACGCCTCATATCCCATTTGGGTGCCAGGCCGCACAGTTGGGTCGCCGAGCGCAAGGTCAAAAATCACCGCGGCGGGGACAATAGGCACCTTGATGCTCCCTGTGTTGTAGCCGATCTTATTTTCTTCGAGATAACGCATCACACCAGAAACCGCGTCTAATCCAAAGGCTGATCCCCCTGTGAGTAGAATGCCATGAATTTTTTGAACAAGATGGGAGGTTCGCAACAAGTCTGTTTCGCGTGTGCCAGGTGCACCACCACGTTGATCTACGCCACTAATTGCGCCATCCTCCGTTAAAATAACCGTACAGCCTGTGAGTGCGTTTTCGTCCTGGGCATGCCCGACTTTGATTCCAGGTATATCGGTGATTGATTTCATCTCTGCTTCCTTTCTTTCCCGTATCTTTTGCCCCTAACACCCCCTAAAAAAATAATCACTGGCCTTTTTTAAGAAATAAAAACCAGTGTATTTGTTTTATCAATTATTTTTGCGCACTTTAAATGGGTTGCCTGCAATTTGAGCATATACTTTCTTTCCGGGTGATAACAAAACCGCAGTTCTTGCAGGTTAATGGCTGGGTATCGCCGAGTGGAGCGCCGCAAGCAAGACAACGCGCCTCCCCCACAGGGTTGGCAGTCGCACAATAGCCGCACGAGATTCTTCGTAATTTTTCCGACAATTGCGTACTCATTCCGTAAGTGTGCGCTGTACTGTCAATGACTTTCCAAACTTCTTCAGAAAGTTTAAGATTTTCGATATCTTGCGCCAAATCATCAATTCTGCTGAGAAAAGAAAGCGGGCTCTTCAGCGCGAGCAACGCCGTATACCCCAGGCTGGCTGCTACCCCCAGCAAAGCTTGTTGGCCGACTTTGACAGAAATTCCATCTTCAATGGAAATTAAAGACACTGTCAACGCGGTTCGACCGCCAGAGGAGGCGGCTTCGGCTGTGCTGATCTGGACAGCTACCTGATTGCCAGTGCCGATCTTCCGGGCACGCATATTGCCACGATCAAATGCAGCGACCAATTCGCGCGCGAAGTCGTCGGGTGTCATTTCACCATGATAGATTCTATCTTCCATGCAATAGATTATAATCATTAAATTGCAAAAATGAACGGTTCTCCGGAATATAGAACTTGGTTCGGCAAAATCCAAGGGATGGAAGAATCAGTTGGTCTGGAGTGCAAGGAATGGATTCAATTTTGAAAAGAAAGTTTTATCTGCCTGTGGCTATTTTTATTAGCTTGGGATTTGCCCTGTTTATAAACCCCAGTTCGTCTTCATTAGCGCAAGCGCCGACAGTTGATATCCCCACTGTAACAAGTTCGCCTAGCGGAATTTTAGCCACCGTCAAGGAGAATGCCGACCAGAGCCAAATCAACGTCCGTTCCGGCCCGGCCACATTTTATGACAAGGTTGGCGTCCTCCTTGTCAATCAGCAAGTCCCTGCGAAAGGTCGCTCTGCAGGGGGAGATTGGATATTAGTAGACTATCCCGGTGCGCCGGGTGGTGTCGCGTGGGTCTATGCTCCTCTGGTGGGACTGACACCGGGGACATTGCCTGTAGTTGCACCCCCTCCAACGCCTACTCCTCTTGCCACCTCGACGATTGACCCTACGCTCGCTGCCCAATTTGTTATTACCATTGAGCCAACTCGGCTGCCCACTTTTACAGAACCGCCCCCCCTGGTAATTCCCACCTTTCCGGCGGGTGGCTCTGCGGGCACTTCTGGTGGTGTACCCATGGGGTTGGTGATCATTGGTCTGGCTTCACTGGGGATCTTAATCGGAATTTTTACCCTGGCACAGGGGCGATGAGGCAGGATTTATTCGTCTGCTTGAAAAAAATGATTAATTCCCTCGAAACAATTTGTACCAAGCTTATGTCCAACATTCTCTTCGCAATAGACGACCTTTGCACCTGCTTTTTGGAGGAACTTAACCGATTGGCGTGCAAATTCGATCGGGACAATTTCATCATCGGTGCCGTGCGCAACAAAGAATTGTTTTCCCGATAGAAGAGATGTTGTTTGGAGAGATTCTGAATTTTGTAGTAGAAACCCGGAAAGACAAGCGATTTTTTTGAGTTTCTCTGGATATAAAAACGCATAGGTGTAGGCTAGCGCCGCACCCTGACTGAATCCCATCAAATTTATTGGAGAATTCTCTCCCAGCCCGATCATTTTTAACCATATCGGAATTTGTTTGTTAACCTGCTTTGCCATGGAAGAGAACTCTTGTAACGAGTTCCACTCCCCAGCTCTTACACTCACCCAAGCGTAACCGCCATGTTCTGTGGGCAAAGGGGCGCGAGGAGCGGCGATAGCAAATTTTTGGCCAAGGCGATGCGTAAATAGCCACATTGAATTTTCATCACCGGTCCATCCGTGCAATAGCAATATCATTTCTTTGGCAGAACCAATCTTTGGTCTGGATACTTTGACTATCCACCCGTTTTCCAACAGGGTAACAGGGTTATTTGTCATTAGCGCGTCTCACAATCCAGTTTAATAAAACCACGACAAGCAGTATTGCCACGACTGGAACCAAGCCAACCCCGATGCATAGCAAGCCCGAAACCGCTGCCCCTGGCCCATAGATTAAATAAATCAGACCGTCTCCTACAATGAGAAGAAGAAAGGCTCCACCAGCGATAAGTTGAATGTTTGTTTGCCGGGCATACTCTGCCAGGTTCTTACTGCTTTTTCTTTTTGTCATTAGAAAATCCATTTCATCAAAGCGGCATAAGATTATTATAATCGTGCGGGGAAGTTGTCACCAAGATAGAATTACGTTTTACGAACTCAAATTTGCCTTGCAACCTTCCTACGCTTCCTTCGGGGTTATGTTAGAATGACAGCATGTCGGTAAAAGTAGTTGCCACAAATCGTAAAGCTAGCTTCGAGTTCTTTCTTCAGGAACATTTTGAGGCAGGAATTGCATTACGAGGGACAGAAATTAAATCGATCCGCGCTGGACGCGTGAGTCTTTCGGAAGCCTATGTACAAGCAGATGGAGAAGAAGCCTGGCTCGTGAATGCCCATATTGCGCCTTATGACCCGGCCAGCCGGTTTAATCATGATCCTAAGCGGCCTCGCCGACTTCTTTTGCACAAGAAAGAAATCCGGAAAATGTGGGATTTAGTCCGGCAAAAAGGAGTTACCATTATTCCCGTCAAATTGTATCTTAAAGATAATCGAGCAAAACTGGATATTGCAGTTGCAAAAGGGAAGAAGCTTTATGACAAGCGTGCAGATATCGCCAAGAAGGATATCGAACGTGAAATGCAGCGGCGAGAGAAATTGCAGTAGAAGAGGAGAGCTTGCTTGAATACACTCGAAATTGATGGGAACTCACTCACAATTGAAGATGTGGCTCGTGTCGCCCGGCATCTTCACCCGGTGCATCTTTCTGAAACTGGATTAGAAACTGTTCGCGCTTCTTCCCGAAAAATTAAACAGATTCTTCATTCAGGAAAGCCGGCGTACGGAATCAATACGGGGTTTGGTATCTTTGCAGATACGACCGTTTCGACTGAAGATTCGGCAAAATTGAGCAGGAACTTGATCTTAAGTCACGCGGTTGGGACAGGCACAGAGCTTTCTAAAGAGGTAACAAGAGGCGCTATGTTGGTGCGCGCAAACACCCTTTCGAAGGGGTTTTCGGGGGTTCGCCCGGAGATTATCCAACTTATTCTCGATATGCTTAATTTAGGCGTTACTCCCATCGTGCCTTCTCAAGGGTCAATGGGCTCTTCGGGAGATTTGTGCCCGCTTTCACATTTAGCCCTGGTTTTTACTACAGATGAGAGCGATTTGGAATGCGAATCGGGCCTGGCGGAATTTGAGGGAGTGGTTATGCCGGGGAAGCAAGCCATGGCGCGCGCAAACCTCTGCCGGATTATTCTTGGGGCAAAAGAGGGACTCGCCATCAACAATGGGGCAACTTTTTCGGCTGCACTTTGTGCGCTGGTCGTTTATGATGCTCAATATTTGCAGAAAATTGCTTCCCTTTCTGCCGCGATGAGCACGGAAGCACTTCTTGGGTCTTCGGATGCTTTTGACGCAAGAATTCACGAAATCCGGGGACAGGTTGGCCAGATTACAGTTGCCCAGGAGATTAGGGAGTTAATCTCTGGCAGTACACTGATGAACGCAGCCAATCGGGTTCAGGATGCATACTCGTTGCGCTGCGCTCCCCAAGTGCATGGCGCTATTCTGGATACAATAAATTATGCCTATTCGATTATTACGCGAGAAATCAATGCAGCAACGGACAATCCATTAGTTTTTAGCTCAGGTGAATCACTTTCGGGAGGCAATTTTCACGGCGAGCCGGTTGGTTTTGCCGCGGATTTTCTTGGGATCAGCCTTGCGGAACTGGGTGCGATTTCTGAGAGGCGGATTTATCGCCTGATCAATGGAAAAATGAATGAGGGGTTACCCCCTATGCTGGTGGATCACTGCGATGCTGTCGGTTTAAATTCCGGTTTGATGATGCCTCAGTACACTGCTGCTTCGCTTGTTTTGGAAAACCAGGCTTTGGCTTTCCCTGATTCTGTTCACTCTTTGCCTACCTCCGGCGGGCAGGAAGATCATAATGCAAATTCAATGGTTGCAGCCCGGCACGCCCGCCAAATTGCGGATAATACCCTGACAATTCTGGCGACAGAACTATATACTGCGGCCAGAGCCATAGATTTAAGATTACGCGCTAACCCCGGCGCCCGACTTGGGGTTGGAACCAGGGAAGCATATGAACAAATTCGCCAGGTTGTCCCGTACCAGGCTGGTGACACTCTTTGGGGGCCGGAGATTTGCAGAGTGAGGGAAATGCTGGCAGATCATGCGTTAATGGGTGTATCCATAAAAAGCTGATGGAGTATACCCGAATTTTTGTGCTGCAATTTTGGGTTTTACCGGGACATATTTAAAAGCTCCATTGACAGACAAAGGAAACCGGATTATCTTTGTCTTATTATGAGGAAGAAATAATGTTGTCAAGACGAGATTTCTTAAAAAGAGGAGTGGCAGGATTAGGGGCGGTGATGCTGCAGCCATGGGTCAAATGGAATGCGTTACAGACTGATTGGCCGAATGCGGAGCGCTTGGGCCGGAACTGCGCAGGGGGTTGGATTGAGATGAAATCGCGACCCACCGACAACAGCACCACTATTAAAAAGGTGTATGAAGATACTGTCATGGTTTGGTTGCGCGAAGTAATTGGCTCTCCGAGAAGTATCAGCAGGAAATGGGTGGAAACCCCTGAAGGGTTTGTGTACGCGCCCTTTATACAGCCTGTAATGAATATCCCCAATACTCCTGTTTCCACCTTGCCGGAAACCAGTTTAGGCAGGGGGATGTGGGCGGAAGTTAGCGTCCCGTATGTTGACATCTATCCCGAACATAGTCCGTGCTCAGAATGGTTACGGGAAGCACAGTGGCCGCGCTTATATTACAGCCAGATCTTGTGGATTGATGAAATTAAGACCGGCTCCCAAGGGCAGACGCTTTACCGGGTCAATGAGCGATACGGAAATTGCGGCGACACATATTGGGGGGCGGCGGAGGCGTTTAGACCTCTCACGGAAGACGACATCGCTCCCATCCACCCTGAAGCTGAGGATAAGCGAATTGTCATTAACCTTAATTATCAGACCATGTCATGCTATGAGGGAAAAGACGAAGTCTATTTTTGCCGAATATCCTCCGGCAGCCGTTTTGACTACCTGGGAAATGCTGTGGAGGAGTATTCTACGCCTGTAGGGGATCACCTGCCCTGGCGAAAAACACTTTCCATTCATATGGCTGGGGGCTCCACTGGCGCCGGGTGGGATACAGCCGGGATTGGTTGGACGACGCTGTTTGACCCGGACGGCGCTGCAATTCATTCCACATTTTGGCATAACGATTTTGGCGTGCCTCGCTCTCACGGTTGTGTTAACGCGACGCCGGAGGATGCAAAGTGGGTTTTTCGCTGGGCTCTGCCCCATGTATCTTACGATCCTGGTGATATCTTCCTGAAAGGCCCAGGCGGAACGATTATTAGTGTGCTTGCAGCCTGAGGAACAATGAATATCAGCATTGGACTTGCCTTTCTTGCAGGATTGGCCTCCTTTCTATCACCTTGTGTTTTTTCCCTTGTGCCAGCCTACATTGGATATCTAAGCGGCCGGTCAATTGCCGCTCTCCCAACCGAGGATTTGCCCATCAAGAAGCGGCTGATTACCTTAGGGCACGGGCTCGCTTTTGTTTTGGGATTTAGCATGGTTTTTATTACATTAGGAATGGCGGCTTCAACCTTGGGGCGGTTCCTGGGAGATTTTGTTTTCGGGCTGCGTGATATCCTGCCTAAAATTGGCGGCGTTATTGTAATTATCTTCGGTCTACATTTGACCGGTTTATTGCGCATCCCCTTTTTAGATTATGATTTAAGACCAAAAAACCGGTACGATGAACAGATCGTGCTGTTTTCTTCTCTTCTTATGGGGATTTTCTTTTCTGCGGGATGGTCGCCATGTGTCGGGCCGGTTTTGGGTGCCATTCTGACATTGGCAGTGAATGAAGGCGCTACGCTTGAGGGGGCGAAATTACTGTCCGCGTACTCTATGGGTCTTGCAATCCCATTTCTTTTAGCTGCAGTGGGGGTTGGATGGGTTGTGCATCTTTTAAGGCGCTTTCGAAAGCTGCTTCATTACGTAGAGGTCGGCATGGGCGTTTTGTTAATTATTGTAGGGATAATGTTGTTCCTTGGAACTTTTCAGACCTTGAGCAGCTTTGGGTCTTTTATTGATTTGGGTTTGTAGTAAAGATGAAAAAGTTGACTGGTTTATTGATTTTGGGATTAGTTATCGGAGTTGCAGCCGGATTTATTGCAGCTTTATCTAGAAACTCTCCTGAAAAAGATATTGTGGATATCAACGAATCGCCGGGGATTGGCAAGAAAATCCCCTCCATTATTATGCAAGAACTGGACGGGGATGAGATAGATATTGCCTCATTAATCGGGAAACCGTTGGTGATCAATTACTGGGCGACCTGGTGCCCACCATGCAAGCTGGAGATGCCTTTATTACAGGAATTTAGTATGGCACATATGGGAGAAGTTATTGTTGTTGGGATAAACGCCAAAGAATCAAACGCAACAGTTTCTGATTTTATGCGCAAGAATGGAATAGGATTAGATATGATACTTGATCTTAATGGAAACATGCAAGATGCTTTTCGGATTACGGGACTGCCGACGACCTTTTTTGTTGATGAAACCGGAGTATTAAGAGCACAGCATATTGGAATTTTGGATCAAAAGTTATTATCTCAATATGGCAATATGATTGGATTGGCTAAATGATTACGGTCACTCTCTACTATACTGCTCCGTGTGCAGAATGTGAAGAAATATTAAAATCCCTTGATGAGATCCAGCAAATTGTCGAACACCGAATCTTGAAGATTGATGTGTGCAGCGATTCTGCACTTGAAAAAGCTTATCCGGATACTCCGGTTCTCCAGATTGGGCCTTACCGGCTTACGCCTCCATTAAGCAAAATGGATCTGCAGGTTGCTCTCATGGCCGCCAAAGAGCGTGCCAGTCATTTACAAGATTCGGGAGATCGAAAATATCAAAAGCGCCTTGAGAATGCAAAAAACTTAAGTGGTGCTGACCGATTTGGTTTTTGGCTTTCGAAACACTACATGGCTATTTTCAATCTACTGGTCTTTCTTTATGTAGGGTTACCATTCCTTGCCCCAGTATTTATGAAACTTGGCATGCCTGTGCCCGCAAAAGCTATTTACACAATTTACAGCCCGCTCTGCCATCAGCTTGCGTTCCGGTCATTCTTTTTGTTTGGAGACCAACTTTATTATCCTCGTGCGCTGGCGAATATTGGCAACTTGCTATCTTATGAAAGTTTCACGGGACAGGGAGTCATCAACTTGCTTGCTGCCCGCAGCTTTATCGGAAATGTAGTTATGGGGTATAAAGTGGCGTTATGCCAGAGGGATATCGCGATTTATGGAGCAATTTTATTATTCGGTTTCGTTTTTGTCTTGAGTAAGAGAAGAATTAAATCGTTACCGTGGTATCTTTGGATTATATTAGGACTATTTCCAATTGGATTGGACGGATTCTCTCAACTCCCTGGGCTTCTGCAAAATCATTTGCCATCATGGATTGTGCTTCGGGAAAGCACTCCCTTCCTGCGAGAATTAACCGGAGGGATGTTTGGTTTTGCGACAGCGTGGTATGTTTACCCAATTTTACATGAAACGATGATGGAGACCCGCCGCGCTTTAATTCAAAAAATGGCTGCTCTCCAAAAGGATTGATGCGGTATGGGTTTTTTTGAAAAAGAGGGCTTGAAATATTTTTCTTTTGACTCCCTCGAGTTAAAGAACCTCACCCAGGCAATATTTTGCCGTCAGGGAGGGGTCAGTCCGCAACCTTGGGCCAGTTTGAACCTGGGTGGAACCCTGGGGGATAGCCGGGAGAATGTTGTTGAGAATCGACGGCGGATATTTGAGGTGGTTGGCCGCCCTGTGCCCTCACTCTTTGATGTCTGGCAGATTCATGGCAAGAATGTAGTCTGTACGGATATGCCGCGTGCATTGGATACACCTCATCAAAAAGCGGATGCAATTTTGACAGATCGCCTGGAGATTACATTGCTGATGCGCTTTGCGGACTGTGTGCCGATTTTCTTATATGACCCTGTACGCAAAGTAATTGGGATCGTACATGCTGGTTGGCAGGGTACTGTTCAGAAAATTGGACAAGAGGCTGTAGAGATCATGCAAAACAAGTATAAGAGCAGTCCAAACGATATTCATGCTGGAATCGGCCCATCCATTGGGCCTGATCATTACGAGATTGGTGAGGATGTTGTAGAAAAGGTTCAGACTTCTTTCGGGATAGACACCAACCAGATCGTACTGGAATCGGACAGAAAGATATTTATGGATCTTTGGAAGGCCAATCAATTGGTCTTGAAACAGGCGGGGGTAAAGAACATTGAAGTTTCCCATGTCTGCACTGCTTGTCATCCTCAGGATTGGTATTCTCACCGGCAAGAATTAGGCAAGACAGGGAGGTTTGGAGCGGTGCTGGCCTTAAAACCTGTATAGTGCAACATGGGGAGAAATATGGATCTACAAATCAGGTCTATAAAATCGAATCTCGAAAAAGTTAGGGAAAAAGTAGCACTGGCAGCTTTGAAAAGCGGGAGGAGACCAGAGGACGTTAAAATCGTGGTTGTTAGCAAAGGACAGCCCGCGAGTATTCTTCAGGCAGCGGTTCTGGCTGGGGCTGGAATTCTGGGTGAGAACTACCCTGAAGAAGCAGTCTTTAAAATGATCAAGATGGGAAAGCAAGAGGGAGTCGAATGGCATATGATTGGCCATTTGCAGAGCCGAAAAGCAAAGATCATTGTTGAGAACTTTGATCTGATGCACTCATTGGATAGTTTGAAGCTTGCGGAAAAGCTTAATCGGTTGTGCAAAGAAGGGGGTAAGAGACTTCCTGTGTTGCTGGAGTTTAACGTTGGGGGAGAGGAAAGCAAAGGCGGATGGGAAGCCGCTAATGAAGAAGCCTGGCTTCAATTCTTGCCGGATATTGAAAATTGCCTTTCTTTAAGTAACCTGGATATCCGTGGACTGATGACAATGCCGCCCTGGAACGAGAATCCGGAAAGAACACGGCCTTATTTTGTTAAGTTGAGGAAACTGCAAGATTTTCTTAAAAATGCTTTTCCACACAACAGTTTCAGCGAGTTGTCCATGGGAACGAGTGTTGATTTTGAGGTGGCGACTCAAGAAGGCGCCACCTATATTCGGGTAGGAGAGGCAATTCTAGGCCGCCGCCCTCCCAAAACGGCCAATTAAATAAAAATTCAGAGTTTGGTTTATAATTTGAATATTATGATCATTGACCTTCTCATTACCATTACCCGTTTATTGTCTCAGGTCCTATTCCTGCTCATTTTGGCTTATGTCATCCTTTCTTTTTTAATCCCACAGACGAATAGTTTTCGCAGATTTGTTGAGAGCATTGTTGAACCGCTTTTAAGGCCCATTAGAAAGGTTGTCCCCCCTTTCCAAAATATTGATTTTAGCCCACTTATTCTGGTAATTTTGTTGCAATTGGCCACTTCCTTACTCGTGAGAATACTCATCAATTTGAGGTAAGCCTATGAAAGAATCCGCCAGCAGGCTATTTCACCTTCACAATGGTCAATATGGAGCAGCCATCGCTGTACATGTTACACCCCGCTCACATCAAGACCAAATACAGGGCATATCGGAAGATGGGACGATTAAAATTCGCCTTTGTGCGCAAGAATCTGTGGAAGAGATTAACCTGGCATTATTAGAGTATCTGGCAGAAGTTTTGGGGGTATCGCGAAATAAGATGGAAATTGTAGCGGGAAAGAACTGCGCGGATAAATTAATCGCTATATTTGATTCTGACACCAGCGCCATTCAGGAGAAAATCACACAAAGCATTCGATAACTTTTTGTGCCTCGGAGTTTCAACTTGCCTAATTTGTGCCATGTGCCATGTCTGATGCCATAATGTAGCATAGGCTGAGATACGATTTTCCCTGAAGTATCTCACTACCTGTACGGAAGACCTTTAATAACTCTTGTTCGACTTCACGGTTTGGGTAACCTTTTAGATATTCTATTGCGGCAGTTTTCTCTTCCGGAGAGCCGGCGTTTAGTGCAAAAAGCAGCATGTCCATTGCTGGATCGCCGGCTGGAATGCCGTAGCCATGACGGCTTGCAAAGGAAATTAACCAAGGAGATTCAGAAGGCGGAACATACAGTTGGGGGGCAAAAATCGCTGGATTTTTTAAATGCTCAACTCCGGATAAAGCGGCGTTCTTTATGACCCAATGCCCATCTTCTATAGCTATCTTTTCTAATCGCTGTATTGCCCAATCTTCGTGCACCCTGCTTAAACCAGCTACCACCGCCCGCCTTACCAGGATATCCGGTGAGGAAATAGCTTGGAGTAAAACTTCATGGCCCTCAGGCGGTTGTAATGCAAGCGATTCGGCCATAATGGTTTTTTGATCTTCCGTGCCCTTATGAAGTATTTCCTCCTTTAATTGCAACAAACGAGCGCTTCTAACTGAAGATATTCCAGTACATGCTGCTGTACGCACTCTTATGTCGGGGTCATTTATCAGCCTGGTCAGGTCGTTTATCGTTTGGACATCATCGAGCGCTCCGAGGCCCAATGCGCTCATTAAACGTATCTCTGGTTGTGTAGAAGTGAGCAAGCGGCGGAATAGAGGCGGCAAGGTGGGGTCGTTTGATTGGGCAAGCATCGCCAGCAATCGAATTTTAATGGGCATTTGGATGGAGGAAGAATGCAGTAGGGTAATTATTCTTTTGAGGAATTCGCTGCGCCACTTTAAATCGGGTGGGGCATATTTTAGGGCGCGGCCAGTTTGCAGTAGCTTGCGGAATAGCGGATCATTTTCTTTTGAAATAGCATCTTCAATCCAGCCTCCAGTTTCGTGAACGGAAATCCAAAATTGTAAAGCTAATATTTGGATAATCCAGGAGCTTTGAGGAGCTTCATAGCTCTCATTATTTTCAAGAATATGACTTGCCAGATATCCCTGAAAGATGGGGTGAGAGAAACGGATACGACCATTTGAGTGCTCGATCAGTAATCCCTTGTCCAGCAGTTTGTTGATGGATCGTTGACTGGAGGAAATCTTTTTCGATTTCTCCCTATAAACAGGGAGATGGGAGGGATTTTCCTCCGGTTTTTTTTCTAAAAAGTTCTTTGGGTGAAACTTTGAGAAGAATTTTTCTACATCCCCTCCATTTTGACCTGTAGTGCCTGTTGATAAGAACTGGTAGGCCAGATTCTCCAAGGCCAGACGTGGTGTTTGGGGATGTGCAGCCCGATGAATGAAGAAATCCAGGGAACGCCGAACGCTGAATCCGGTAAGCCGGCCATCGTATGCCCCCCAAACGATAAGTGTCCATTCGAGTGGGGAGTATATTTTGTTTTCTGCCTCCAGCCAGCCGGCTATGATAGTATTATCCTTTACATGTAAATCAGGATGCCCCTTTATGGCTGGCTGAACTTGCTTTTCCCAGCTATTTCTCCACTTGTCTCGGAAAGCCTGGCGCTCCTGCATATTCCAGTATGCTAAAAGTATCGGTTGGAAGCCCAACCCCAATATACCATCTACGAAATTCGGAGAAGCGGTCATGACGATTTGTAAAGCAGGGTATTCTTTAATGATTTTTTGAAGAAATGCGCTGTATTGCCGGGCTTCCTGGGGGGAAAGCTCATCAAAGCCGTCTAGCAGAAGCAATGCCTTTCCTTCTTCAGCGCTTTTTCGAAGAAAGGGTTGAATGCGGTGTCTATTGGAGACAGATATTTCAGTTTCGAGCGCCCTGGCCAGAACGTTGATGGGTTCAAAATTATCGTTAGCCGGAGGCAGTTCAAGGTCAAGAACATGTAGAAAAATAGGAACTTCAGGCCGGGAATTTTCGATACTTGAATTTGTTTTACTTCTTGCCATCTGCGCTGTCAGGTGGGCGAGCGCAACGGTCTTTCCAGAACCGGGTTGTCCAATAAGTAAAAGATTAGCGCCATTCCCTAGGGCTTGTGAAAGGGAAATGGTGGTGTGTGCAAAATTAGCAGTCAATTCAGGGAATTCCGGCAGGTATGGAAGAAACTGGTCAATATATGGCGCCGGCTGGGGATTGCTATTTGGAATTTCTTGAGTTGGAGGTGTAACAAGGCGCGGAGGGATGAGAATATCATCCAGAGGAAACAGGCTGCTTGCAAGGTGCGCGTGCTGTGCTCGCCGGAGCATGGAAGCTTTTAAGTGGTAAGCAAATCCTTCTGCGCGCCTTCTTCCTGCATAAGCAATTATTTTAGAGAGAGAATTTTTGAAGCCGGGGAATTGGAGCTTTAACTTACCGGCCAACCACCATAAAATACTTGCGGCAGCTATGCCGATCCAAAAGGAGGTGGGGTCGAGAGAAAAATTTATCAGATCTGACATGTTTACCCGGAGAATAAAATTCTCCCACAAGAGGCGCAATAAAACATTTCTTTGGAGGAGTTCGCTGCTTGGATTTCTGCGGGTCGTAGACTGGCCCCGCATGCAGAGCAAGAGTCATCCCGGATGATCGCAACCGCTAAACCGCGTTTGGAATTTCGCAGTTGGTTATAGCTTTGTAAGTTGGCCGAACTGATTGAGCGGAGAGTGACCTCTCGCTCTATCCCCAAGCGCGTCTTGTTTTGCTCCAGCTTATCTTTTTCTCCTTGAATTTCTGAGTTTTGGGAGATCAACTCAGCCTGTAGATTTTTGTAATCTCGAACTCTTTCTTTTTCCTGCTCTTCAAGAGTCTCAAAATAGATTATTTTTTCCAACTGCTCATCTTCAAGTAGCTGGATTCGTTTTTTTAATATCGCCTGTTCATTTTCAAGATCTTGTAATTCTTTTGGATTTTTAATTTTTCCGCTATAAAGGGTAGATTCGTTTTGTTCTTTTTTCAAAACCACGGATTTGACCTCGTCTTCTACAGCACGCAATCCCTGCAGAGCGCTGTGAGTCCTGCGTTTTGCTTCTGTAATATTTTGATCAGCTTCCTGCAATTTTTCTGTGGAACTCAGAATCTGATCAATCTCTTTGATTCGTTGATCAATGTAGTCGAGTTCGTGATCAATTTTTTGCAACTGGTATAAATGTGCGGATTCGTTCATGAAGTTCATTATAGAAGTTGAATGGGGATTCGACAAGCGTTCTTACTAAAATAACTGCCTCAGCCACTCATTTGCTTGCGGCTTTAAACTCATGTATACTTTTGGAAGGATTCCCTATGAACAAAAAATTCACCCTCGTCATATTGCTGCTATTTCTAGTGGCAACAAATATCCTCTATGTCGTTGGCTTTTTAGCGGATGGGCAAGGGAAGGTATTCAGCGGGTTAATTCAAAACCCAATTGATGGAAATTCTTATCTGGCGAAAATGTATCAAGGCTATTTGGGAGAGTGGAAATTCCACCTTCCTTACTCAATCGAAAAGGGAGAGGGCGCTTATCTGTTTCTTTTTTATATCGGCCTGGGGCATTTGAGCCGGCTGCTGGGAATGCCTCTGATTGCAGTTTTTCACCTTGCTCGTCTAAGCGCTTCTGTAATGCTGTTTGTTGCTATCCACCTGTTTATTGAAAACAGGATTGCAGCCCCCGTTTTTTTTAAGAGATTAGCATTAATTCTTTGCTTATTTGGGTCTGGACTGGGGTGGATCGCCTTCTTTTTTGACCTGCTCCCATCCGATATTTGGGTGTCTGAAACTTATCCCTTTTTAGCCGCTTACACCAATCCTCATTTCCCATTGGGCATGGCTTTGTTATTATTTTTAATTCTGAATTTATACAGGGAGTGGGGGTTCAAAAGTTTTCTTCTTCAAGCTGTTTTAGGAATATTGTTGGCAATTATCATGCCGTTTGGTATTGTTGTGGCGGCTGGGATTATGGGAGTCGCAAATGCATGGTCATTTTTTGCTGAAAGAAAAATCGTGCCAACGGCATTGTTTGCCTTGATCCCCGGGGGGGTGTTTTTGACTTACCAGTATGTCGTCATCCTTCGTGATCCTATACTCGTAGAGTGGAATCACCAAAATATGACGGTTTCGCCGCCACTCTGGGATTTGATTCTCTCATTATCGCCAGCCTTTTTTCTGGCAATCTTTGGGTATCGAAAAGCCCGAACCGCCCTTCCCACTGAGACATTCCGTTTATTAGCAGGTTGGATTGTAATGGGGATGCTTCTAATCTATTCTCCTTTTAATTTACAGCGCCGTTTTATGTTCGCGTTCTACATTCCATTTGCGCTTCTTGCTATTTATGGCCTAATGGAAATTACGACGAGGTTGAAGATTGGAAAACGACTTATTTATTCGATTGCGATTGTGGCTTCGATACTGACGAATGTTCTTGTCTTGAGCGCGGGCGTTTTTGGAATTCTTGGGAGGGATTTAAAAATTTATCTTACCCTGGGAAAACAGGAGGCACTACAGTGGATTGCACATCAGACGGACGAGGATAGTATTGTCCTTGCGTCCAGCGAGATGGGGCTTCTTATTCCGGCACACACCGGAAGAAGGGTATTATTTGGGCATCCGTTTGAGACTATCCATGCAGCCAGTAGAAAGGAAATTGTAGATCGGTTTTCTCATGGCGAGTTGAGTGGAAGCGCGTTACAAAACCTTATCGCAGACGAAGGGATAGATTACATTTTGTGGACTAACGATGAGGGGGATGATACTTTTCCGGAAGATCGGTTGAATTTGAACTTGGTATTTCACAATGCAGAAACCAAAATTTATGGCACCAGGCAATTACAATAATCTTCCCTTAATTTTAAAGAGAGGCTTTCCCTTTCTCCTCCTATCCGTTCCTCTCTCGCTTTTTGTGTCTTGGTGGGGATATTTTGCCTTTCCTCCTGCCTCTGAATATTCCGATTTATTAATTTCACACTACCCTAACCTTCTTTATTTAAAATTAGCTCTGTTTCAGTATCATGAATTTCCTCTCTGGTCTCCCTCTATTTTATCTGGTGCTCCATTTGCGGCAAATCCGCTTGCCGGTTTGTGGTATTTTCCAAACTGGTTGATGCTCTTTATCCCACAACCATGGGGTTTTAATCTCCTGGTGGCGATCCACGTATTCTTAGGGGCAGTGGGGTTATTTCGTTTTTTAATTTCAATGGGCATGAAGCCCCTCGCGGGACTTTGCGGGGCTTTGTCCTTTGCGTTGATGCCAAAGATTTGGGCACATTATGGCGCTGGGCATGTCTCTTTGATTTTTGCCCTTAGCTGGACGCCCTGGATTCTTTTTGCAGAAAAAAAATGGGGAAGTGTCCGGGGTTCCTGGCAACAATTCATTTCAGGCCTCCTTTGGGGCGGGACGATCCTGGCAGATGTGCGATGGGCTTTTTACAGCGGCTTACTCTGGGCGTTCTACAGTTTATATTTTGAAATGAGCAACAAAGAGGGCAGTACATCCCGAATTTCGTGCAGCAATGACATTGCGCGAAAAATTCGGGTGACGGCCGATTGGGCGAAGCGATTTTTTCTGCATGGGCTAACTGGCTTACTGATTGCAGCGCCATTATTAATCCCGTTATTTGAATTCACAAAACTTTCGACTCGAAGTTTGCTGGGATACAATGACAAGTTTATGCTATCCCTGCCGCCCAGCCATCTCGCAGGCCTTATCATCCCAGACTTTGCCGGCTACTTTGAGTGGATATTGTATCCAGGAGTATTGGCGTTTTACGCTGTTATTTTGAGTGTGGTTATCCCCCCTTTAAGGCGGACGGTTAAGTTTTGGTTATGGGTTATGCTGTTTTCCCTTGTGGTTGCTCTTGGAGAATATGGAGGTACCCTGAACTCATTTTTGTCAGCAATTCCTGGACGGGAATTCTTAAGAGTACCGCCCAGAGCATTGTTTTTAAGTGGATTAAGCGGTGCAATTATGCTTGCGGCGTTAGTTCAATATTATAGCGTGCAGGATATCTCTTACCTCAAGAATACATGGGGGCAACGAATTGTTTTTGTATTCACAGCTTTGCTTGTACTATTAGCTGGCGGGTTATGGTGGATGACCGGAAAGATCCCGGTTGCATTTTGCTGGAGCGCTTTTTTCTCAATTGTATTTTTATCAGTACTGTCGTTGCGAGCGCACCACAGGATTTCTAGCGTAAGATGGGCTGCACTTATTCTTTTAGTTATTGTTATTGATCTCAATACAGTGGATTTCACGCTTGTAAGGTTTAAGCATGTGGACGATGGGCAATATGAAAGCACAAGGGCGGCACGTTATTTGGACGCGCAGGAGGGCATTTTTCGGGTTTATTCCCCCTCTTACAGCATTCCCCAGCAGATAGCCGCAGTGTATGGGTTGGAACTGGCTGATGGGATTGACCCTATGCAGCTGCGCGAGTACGCCGATTATTTTACCAGAGCCTCTGGCGTTCCATACACTGGTTATAGTGTAACCTTGCCACCTTTTGCTACAGGTGACCCGAGAACTGACAACCGGTTGTATTTACCCGATACAAAAAAGTTGGGGTTGCTCAATGTGCAATTTGTGGTTTCTGGCTACGATCTTCTATCCGATGGTTTGCGGTTGCGGGTTAAATACGGCGAAACTCGCGTCTATGAAAACCTCCATTTCTTTCCTAGAGCATGGGTGGAACCCATCGGGCAAAAAGGTTTGGACGCCATACAACCAGTGAATATCGTTAGGCGAACTGCAAATCGCATTGAACTTACAGCCAAGGGGCCGGGTGTCTTGACTGTGTCCGAAGTAAACTACCCTGGTTGGGTGGCTTTTCTCGACGGAAAACAAATTGAAATCCAAAAAACAGAAGATCTGTTTCGCTCCATCCAACTTCACGAAGGTATACACACTATCCGTTTTGTTTTTCGGCCTCTCAGTGTTTACTGTGGATTGCTGATTTCTGTTCTGACTTGGGCACTTTTTCTTGTAATGGTTATCAGAAGCAGAGCACTCCATGGTTGAATACTTTCGTGAACGCCGCATGGTCTTTTTATTGGGCTTTGCGCTGCTGATGCTTACTTCCCTCCCTTATCTGATCGGCTACGAAACTCAAGGCGAAGCATGGCGCTTTTCCGGTTTCGTTTTTGGCGTGGAAGACGGTAATTCTTATATTGCAAAAATGTTAATGGGTGCGAATGGAGATTGGCTTTTTAGGACACCTTATTCTTCCAAGCCGCAAACCGGTTTTTTGACTTTCTTACCCTATTTACTCCTTGGAAAATTAACTACCCCTCCCGGACAGCATGAGCAACTTGTCGCTCTTTATCATTTCTTCCGATGGGCTTCCGGAATGATGATGGTCGTGGCAAGCTTCGACTTTGTATCCCTGTTTATTCAATCGCAGTGTAAGCGTCTTTTCGCAACTGCGCTGATTATTGCTGGTGGGGGATTTGGGTGGCTTTCCATAATTGGGTTGGATATTTTTAGGATTGAGCGTATTCCGCTGGAATTTTATTCCCCGGAAACCTTTGGCTTTCTCTCTTTCTTTGGAATCCCGCACCTTGGACTGAGCCGCGCATTGATGCTATGGGGATTGGTTTTGCTTTTCAAAAGGGAATCGGGTATACGGGCAGGGATTATTTGGCTTATTTTGTCTTTTGTCCAACCATTGACAGTATTAACAGGCTGGTTTTTGCTGGCTGTGTATTGCATTATTCTTTATCTCCTGTCTCTTAGAGAGCATGGCAAGTTTTCCTTTATTTTTGCACGAACCTTTGCTCTCGAAATCCGCCAGGTTTTTTATATGCTTGGGGTTTCGTCACCGCTTATTTTGTACACTTTCTGGACACTTCAAAGAGACCCTTTTTTAAGCCGCTGGGCAGAACAGAATATCCTATCTTCTCCACCTGTTTCGGATTACCTCCTTTCTTTTGGGTTGCTTGTTCCGTTCTTGGCGGCCGGGGTTTGGAAAGTATTGCAAGGGGTTTTGAGCAGAAAACTTGATCGTTTTTATTTGATGCTACCTGCATGGATTGTCTCTTTCCCATTGCTGGCATATTTTCCACATAATGTTCAGCGCAGACTTCCGGATGGGATATGGGTTGCAGTTATCATTCTCACTATGATTGGTATTCCTGTTCTCACGGGTAAATTGCAAAAATGGTTTTGGGGAGGTTTGGTATTAACCTTCATCAGTTCGACTCTTATTCTGGCGGGAGGTGTCATGGCAAGCCTGTTGACAACTCCTCCGGTTTTCCAACCCACGCCACAAGTGAAAGCCTTTCTTTTTCTGGCCAGCAAAGCAGAAGAGCGTTCTGTTGTGCTTAGTTCATATGAAAGTGGAAATGCAATCCCGGCGTGGGCACCTGTACAGGTCGTCATCGGTCATGGCCCGGAGACCGTTTACCTCGAGAAAATCAAGCCGCTTGTATCCTCTTTTTATTCGATGGAGATGAAGGGAGTTGCTGATCGGAAACGCTTTCTGGAAGAATACGGTGTCAGATTTGTGCTGTATGGTCCTAATGAGCGCGCATTGGGAGACTGGGACCCATCTATAGATTTGGGAATTTTGAATAAAATTTACGATCAAGATGGCTACCAGGCTTTTCAAACCGTTGAGAGCGCTTCATCTTCGCGAAGCCCATGAACAAAAAAAAATTCCTTGTTTATTTGCCAGTCATTTTGTGTCCCTTCATTCTTTTTGGGCCGGCATTATTGCGCGGTGAGGTTTTGTACTGGGGCACACCAGCCTTGCAATTCATCCCGTGGCGCGGTGTGGCATGGGATATGATCGCTTCTGGCATCCTGCCGCTTTGGAATCCTTTAAACGGCATGGGCGCGCCGTTACTGGCAAATTATCAGCTGGCGCTATTTTATCCTCCGGGATGGATTTTATTTGGTTTTTATGCTGCCGGCTCTTATCCATGGCTGGGATGGGGAAGTACACTGCTGGTGGTGTTGCATTTGGGTTGGGCGGCAATTGGTATGTGGAATGTTTCAAGGTTGCTGGGAGGCAGTGAACTTGCCGGAATTGTGAGCGCTTTGGCGTTCTCTTTGTCCGGTTACTTCGTATCTCGTGCTGGATTTTTTAGCATTATTTGGACGGGCGCATGGCTGCCCTGGATGATACTCTTTTCCCGCCGTATCCTACATGCTGATCCTGCTGACAGGCAAACCTTCCGGTTTCCTATTAGCCTTGTTGTTTCCATTACCTTTATGCTGTTGGCTGGTCATGCTCAGCTTAGCTGGTATATTTTGGTGCTGACTTTTTTCTGGCTTTTTCTGGAAACCTTTTTTGAAAAAGGTAGTAAGGCCGCAGGCATTTGTTCCATGTATTTTATTCTGGCCTGTTTATGGGCAACAGCATTGTCAGCAGTTCAGTTATTGCCCACCTATGAATATTTGCAGCAATCGCAACGCGCCTCAGCTGTTGAAATGATGGAGGGCTTGTCTTACTCTCTCTGGCCCTGGAGGTTTATTACTTTTTTGGCTCCGGACTTTTTTGGTAATCCGGGCTTGGGGGACTACTGGGGGTATGGCAACTATTGGGAGGATTCAATTTACATCGGTGTACTTCCTTTTTTATTAGCTTTAAGCACAATACCTTTGCTTGTCCGGAAGAAATTGCGGACAACGCGGTTGGCCAGGCAGACCATTCTCTTATGGACATTTGCTATAGGTTCAACGCTTCTGGCGCTCGGGAAATTCACCCCAGTGTTTGTCTTTCTTTATCACCATATCCCAACTTTTGATATGTTCAACGCACCAGCGCGAATCATGATTTCGACCATTTTTAGCCTTGCGATATTGGCGGGGATCGGTGTGGATTACTGGCAAAAGCCGAGCGGGAGGGGATTGTATTGGCTGCGTCTGGCAACCGCTGGAGGTTTCGCGGTTACATTGGGCGCGCTCCTCTCTCTGTTTCTGCTTGATACAGTTGAATCAACTTTCATCCGCTCTTCGGCAATTGCGGGGGTTTGGGTTTTGGCAACCGGAGGGGCGACCTTGCTGAAGCCGGAAACCACAGGGGGAAAAGGCACCGGATACTGGAATTTATTGGTGGTTGTGTTAGTGGGACTTGATTTGATCACAAGTATGTGGAACGTTATTCCGGTTGTAGACTTCTCCTTTTATCAGAAGGAGGGGGCTGTCACCAGGCCAATTCGAGATCTAATCGGCGATGGAAGGTTGTTTCTTCCCCTCAAAGATGAATATCAGATTAAGTTCTTCCGTTTTTTGAGATTTAATGATTTTCGCCCGATCGAACCCGTTGAGAATATGCGTATAGCAATGCTGCCAAATCTAAACTTATTAGATGGGCTGCCCTCTGCAAATAACTTTGACCCCCTGGTTCCCGCCAGATTTTCCCGCTGGATGGAATATGTCGGGGAACTCCCCAAGGAACAAATAAACCCCTGGTTAAGAAGAATGAACGTCAGCTTATTGGAACTATATGCTCCGCTTCATCCAAGCGGTATGAGTTTCCTACCGGTGGAAGGGGGGAATAGGGTGTGGTGGTCGCCTTGCCGGATCGTGGCTTCTGGTGAGGAAGATGCTTTTTCTGCCCTGAAGACCGAAATCGCAAACCGTGAAGACCTAACGCACGTAATTATTGAAACGGATGGCGAAGAATTACAAGAGCAATCCTGCACCATCCCAAAAACAACCACCCTACACAGTCTACGGGAAAACCCGTTGCAAATAGAAATCGTCGTCCAATCTGCTACGCCTGGTTGGATGGTTCTATCGGATGTATGGTATCCGGGTTGGCTTGCTTTCGTTGATGGAAAGCCGCAGAAGATCTATCGCGCTGATTTTTTATTTCGGGCTGTTTATTTGACGGCTGGAATACATCGTGTCACTTTTCAATATAAACCCAAAAGTTTTTACGTTGGCAGCGTGCTCTCATTGGCAAGTTTAATTTGCTTGATGGTGCTTTTTCTGATTCGAAGACGGCGGGTTTTTCGTTATTGAATAGCGTGACCTTTCTCAGCGGCGGGCGATTCCTCGATTAGCTCGATAGCATGAGGAATGACCGGTAAAAGAAACTGCAGGTATTCGGCTGCTGCTTTTGGGCTTCCTGGTAAATTGACAATTAGCGATTTTCCCCTGATCCCTGCGGCGCCTCGGGAGAGCATGGCGTGTGGCGTGATTTTAAGGCTCTCAGCCCGAAGGGCTTCTGCGATACCTGGAGCGTTTTTCTGAATAACTTGCAAAGTGGCTTCAGGGGTTATGTCTCTTGGCGCAAAGCCTGTGCCGCCAGTGGTCAAAATGAGTTGTACCATTTCTTTATCACACCAGTTTATAAGGGTAGCAGTAATTTCATTGATTTCATCCGCAATAACGTTCATTTTTACTACCTGCCAACCTTGTTCGGCAATGATCTTTTGCAAGGCTGGGCCGGAAAGATCTGTTCGCTTCCCTTTGGAAGATCTGTCAGATATGGTTAAAATTCCGGTTCGGATGATCATTCTTCTTCAAGTCTGAGGAATTTTAGCAAATCATCTGGAATATAAGGTTTTTGAAGAAAACCATCCGCGCCAGCCTCTTGGCATTCGATCTTTAAATCCATGCCCGATGTCATAATGATTTTAACGCGTCCGGCTGTTTCGCTTTCTCTGATTTCTGTTAGCAGGCTTATCCCATTGAGATTCTGCAGGTGAACATCCATGATGAGCGTATCGGGTTGATTCTTTTTTAATTCCCTTAAAATCTCTTCTTTGTTGATATTACCCGTGAAAGGGGTAATATCAAACCCTTCCATTTCCAAAAGAGTTTGCAGGAGGGAGCGCATAGTCGTGTCGTCTTCGATGAGCATTATTTTCATGGTTTTGTTTTTCTTGCCTTTTGGACTTTTGTCGGGCCAGTGGAGTTTTCAAACACATTTTGCAGGACTTCGTCAATTTTTTCGACAAAAATAAAGTGAATTGATTTCTGGACTTCGTCGGGGATATCCTCCAGATCTGCCTCGTTTTGTTTTGGCATAAGAATGGTTTTGAGCTTTGCACGATGCGCTGCCAGAATTTTCTCTTTTATTCCGCCTACTGGTAAAACCAAGCCGCTGAGCGTAATTTCCCCAGTCATTCCAATTTCCGACTTGACTGGTTTGCCGCTTGCGAGAGAAACCAAGGCAGTTACCATGGTGATGCCAGCTGAAGGCCCGTCTTTGGGCTGGGCGCCCGAAGGAACATGCAGGTGAATATCATTCTTCGTGAAGAATTCCGAATCAAGCCCGAGTTGTTTGGATTGCGAGCGCACATACGAGAGCGCTGCAGAGGCGGATTCTTGCATCACTTTGCCAATTGAACCTGTTACTTGAAAGCCTTTGCCGCCGGGCATTGCACTTGCTTCAATAAAAAGGATGTCGCCGCCAACCGGGGTCCAGGCCAACCCGATAGCGACGCCCGGGGTGGATGTGCGCCTGGCAATCTCCTCGTTTTCAAAGAAACGTGGCCGTCCTAATAATTCCCGCGCCATTTCAGGGGAGATGGTTGCCTCCATAGGCTCTTTTTCCGCGATTTTTGTAGCAACTTTTCGACAGACCGACCCGATTTCCCGCTCCAGATTCCTGACGCCTGCTTCCCGCGTGTACCCGCGGATAATGGCTTGAAGGCCATTTTCGGTAAAAGTAATTTCTGATAAGTGCAAGCCATTCTCTTTCAGTTGCCGCGGAATGAGGTACTGCTGTGCAATAGCAATTTTTTCATTTTCGGTATAACCGAATAACTGAATGACTTCCATACGGTCTAACAGCGGGGCTGGAATGGTCTCTAATGTATTGGCCGTAGTTATAAACATTACTTTCGATAAATCGAATGGTACTTCCAGGTAGTTATCGCGAAATTCTCGGTTTTGCTCTGGATCCAGCACTTCCAGAAGAGCGGAAGCGGGGTCTCCGTGAAAGTCAAAGCTTAATTTATCAATTTCATCCAGCATAAATACCGGATTGATGGTTTCCACACGGCGGATTGCTTGGATGATCCGGCCTGGCATGGCGCCAATATAAGTTCGCCGATGTCCTCTAATTTCCGCCTCGTCGCGTACACCTCCCAGTGAAAGCCGTGTGAATTTTCTTCCGATTGTACGCGCGATAGATTGTCCCAAGGAAGTTTTTCCAACTCCAGGGGGGCCGACAAAACAAAGGATGACACCTTCCCGGCTGTAGTGAGCTGAATCGTCCGTGTTGGGGTCTTCCAGGCTTGCTTGCCGCTCCAGCCGCAACTTTCTTACGGCAAGATATTCCAGGATCCTTTCTTTTATATCCTCCAAGCCGTAGTGATCTTTGTCCAGGATTTGGCGGGCGTGGTTAATGTCATAATTGTCTTCGGTTGCTTTGCTCCAAGGGAGCGAAGCAAGCCAATCTAGATAGGTACGGATGACCCCATACTCTGCCGCAGCTGTAGGCAACTTGGCGAGCCTATCGAGTTCCCTCTTAGCCTGCTTTTCGGCTTCCTCAGGCAGTTTTTGTTTTTCAATCTTTTTTCTGAATTCCTCCACTTCAGCAGTGGTTTCGTCCATTTCCCCTAATTCTCGCTGAAGGGCTTTGATCTGCTCTCTGAGGAAATATTCCCGCTGTACTTTATCAATTTCTGAACGGGCCTCGTTCTGAATTTTCTGCCCGAGTTCGAGGACATCAACCTCCCGGGTTAAAATCGAGATCAGCTTGCGAGACTTTTCAGAAATGAGATCTTCTTCCAAGATTGTCTGCGAATCTTCGAGACTCATTCGCTGGAAATTGGCGACCGTGTATACAATCTGAAGCGGGCTTTCCAGCGAGGTGACCGAAGCGACCAATTCACGCGGGATGGAAGGGATCATCTCAGCGATGTGAGAGAACTGCTCACTTACATTTCTTGCCAAGGCGTCAATTTCAAGCCCGCTCTCCTCTTTCTCGGGTATATAAGTAACCTTGGCTTTTAAATAAGGCTCTGTGCTGGTATATTCTTCTACTCGAAACCGAGTAACTCCTTGAATTAGAAGGCGAATTGTGCCATCTGGAGCGCGAAACAGACGATGAATGATTCCAACCGTTCCAATTGTATATAGATCCTCCGTACCGGGGTTTTCAAGCTCGGAGTTTTTGGAAGCAAGCAGTCCTATTAACCTTTCTGTTGGAGCAACATCATCAATCAGTTTGATCGAGCGAGGCTGGCCAATCGTCAGCGGTACGGCAGTTTGTGGATATACTACAAGTCCGCGCAGTGGGAGAATCGGCAGTTCGGGTGGAAGTTCTGAGTTGGAAGAGGGAATCTGAACTCTCTCATCCGGAAGGGAGGGTTCTGAGTTTGGAATGCTATTAATATCCGTGAACCACTCAGCAAGCTCATCTTGCTCGTCTTTGATCCACTCCAGAATATCACTTATTTGAGTTTCCCATCGAGAGGCGGCCATGCGTTAAGGTTGTTCATCCTTGGATGCGATCTGAATGGTTTTTGGTCTGGCTTTTGGAAGATACACCCACAGAAAGCCATCATCGTATATGGCTTCTATTTTTTCGGCGTCAATAGGCGCCGAAATCACCACCTCGGTTGAAAACTGTCCGAAATGGATTTCCATCTGATGGTAGGCGCGCTTTTCTATATTTTCGGAGCGAACACCTTGGATGGAAAGTACCTGATTATCAAAGTGAACATTTAATTCTGCGCTGCCCATCCCAGCAATTTCTACCCGTACAATGATTTGCTCTGTTGTTTCGAAAGCATCTGTTGGGGGACGCCATAAGCGTGTGTGGGTGCTGATCCTCCAACCGAATGGACCGGCAATGAGATAAGCGTGTGCATCCGGCGGTTGAGATTCGGTTAACTGGCTTTTTGGTTTGATTTTTACTGAGACCATTATCTTGCCTGTGTGACTTTCTGGCGCCCCTGGCGGGAGTCGAACCCACAACCATCGGATTAGAAGTCCGGTGCTCTATCCATTGAGCTACAGGGGCATGGCTGGTTCACAAAAGAAACGGCATGTCTGGCGGCAACTCTGCTCTGAACCCCCGTATATGGGGGAAATCCCCACTTTTTTGGGGAGAGGCAGGAAATGGGCAAATTTGAGAAAGGACAACGGACTATATTTCGAGACGACCCTCAGACTATACGCGTTCTGTTTCAAAGATTTGTTAAGGAGCGGCGTGCCGCGGGACGTGCAATCGGCACAGTTCGATTTTACCACCGAATGCCGCCCACAGTAGAATTTCGCGTTAGTCCATATAAAATGTTACTAAGATAACATCGTTAGGCCAAAAGAAAATGTTACTGGAGCCAACGATGTCCGAACAAGACCCAATGACCGTTGATGAACGCAGGAAATACATACACAAA
>JADLFQ010000020.1 GCA_020845515.1 Anaerolineaceae bacterium
GGTTTTCGCGCACGCTTTAAGGGCTGTAATATGACAGAACCGCCTAATTATACCAACGGAATTGCCTGCCCAAAAAACGAATTCCAGGCGCCGGCGTTATGCTCCGGGGCTGCCCCCGCGCTGCCTCAGTGACCGCGTCGTGGATGGCGCTGTATGCGCCAAAATCGTGCAGGCTGTGGTGATTTTCCTTGCGTTTGAGGATGCCAAAACAGGAGATTTCGCGGACGGCGACAGGCCGTGCCGTGTTGAACAGGTTTTAAAAAGCTGCCTGTACGCGGCTAGATGCCTGCGCCGTGTTTCTGGAACTCTTGCGCGGCTTGCTCGCTCAGCGGGTGCGGTACAAGCGCTTCCAGTACGGACAGCGGCAGGGTGAGGTATTCAACCCCGGCGCGGCGCAGCTCGATTGCCTCATGCGGGGATTTGACCGAGGCGGCGAGCAGATGCGTCTCGCTGCCGGAGAGCGCGGCCAGGCAGTCCCCCACCAGTTGACGGCTTTCGGCTTCCGGCAGCAGCGTCCGGGCGCGGTGGTAATAGATGATAACGAAGCGCGCCCCGGCGGCCTGGGCAACCAATGCCTGAGCCGGGCTGAAGACTGCCGTCAGCGCGCAGGAAATCTTTTCCGAGAGGCGCGCGGCCGCCTGAAAGCCTGCAGGGGTGGGCATGATCTTGACGACAAGCTGGTCGCCCAAAATTTTGGCGGCGCGGCCGGCTTCTTCCAGCATGCCTTCGAGGTCACGTGCGGTCAACTGGTAAAAAACCGGCCCCGGGGTCAGGCTTGCCAGACGTGCCAGCGTCTCGGTTGGTGAAAGACCGCTCCCGGCCAGCAAGGCTGGGTTGGTGGTGATGCCCCCCACCCAGCCCCAATGCGACACGGTTTCGGCTTCGGATATTCGTGCAGAATCGAGCAACAAAGACATGCCATCCTCCTGTAAAGTCTCTCACCTGTATCGTGCAAAGTATAAATCCTGCCGGAAACCCTCACCGAATTGCGCGGTCCGGAAGCCGTGCGCGCTTCAGGGTGTGCGCGGGGAACGCAAATCAAAAATCCAGTAGTCGTCCGTTTGTGCAACCAGCGGGTAGGTGTTCAGCAATTTTGATTCCAGTTCCGGCTGACCTGCCAGCTCGTGCATATTGGTGACTATAAAATAGGTCTTTCCGGCGGTCTGTTCCTCGAAGGTGCGCGCAAAGTCATATTCTTTTCCGGCGAGCGTCCCCAGGTTGATATCGCCCGAGGTCTGCCAGGGCTGCACGTCAACCCAGCCCCAATATGCCAGGCGGTAGCCGTAATCTTCCACCAGCCCAACAGCCGGCGCGTCGCGCCCGATCTTTTGTCCCAATTCCGACCAGAAGGCCGGCTCGCCGCGCCAATCCTCGCGTTTGAGGGTAACGCGCACATCCCAAGCCGATACGAGGACGGCAAACAGCAAAACGCCGCACACCACCGGGACGTACAGCCGGCGCGGGCCGCGCGCGTTCTGAAAGAACACCTGTGTGGCGGCCGCCAACCCCAGCCCGACCAGTGGAACGGCGGGGAGTTGGTAATAATTATGGGTGGAGATATGGTAGGGGAGCGCCATCCCGTACAAAAAATATCCTGCCCAGGCGCCCAGTAAGATGGCGCGGTGTTTGGGCTGGCGGATCAAAAAAGCGGCGGCCAATCCTACCAGAAACCATTCAAAACCCAGCGTGGAGGCGATCATCCCCTTCCACTGCAGGAAAAAGACAGGGTCTGACCAGAGCTGGGGGAAAAAGCGCAGGCCGAACTGGGATTGCAGCTCACCCGAAAGAAAGAAACCGTAGATCAGAAAGAGCAGGGAAGGGAGGGCGGAAAGGGTGGCAGCCATCCAGACCTGGCGGTCGCGCGCCGCGCGGCGCAAGCCCGGCCCAAACAAGACCAGTGCAGCCCAAGCCGCGCCCAGAAAGAACACCGCCGTCGCTTTGATGAAAATCGCCAATCCCGTCAGCAGGCCGGCCAGCACAGCGCTGCGCGTGGAGCGTGCTTCCTGCCAGCGCGCGGCTGCCCACAGCGCCCAGACGACCGCGGCTGTCAGGAGTGGGTCGGGTTGGAAAGAGCGGCTGGCAATCGCGCCGAACGGTAGAAACAGGTAGTAAGCCAGCGCCGCCAACCCCCCGGCGGTCCCGCCAGCCATACAGCGGGCGAGCAAAAAGAGACCCGCCCCCCCGGCCAGCCAGAAAAAAATGGAATACAGGCGGGGGATCCACAGGGCTTCGCCACCGGCAATGCCGTACGTGAATGCGGCGAGGCGCTGCAGGATGGGCGGTTCGATCAGGCCTTCGGTTTTCCACTGCTGCACGGCCATCTCGCGCTGCCAGGCAGGTGCATCCGTGAGGGTGTCGTAGTACATGCCGCGCGCCATGAGGGCGGCGTGAAGCTGACGGGTGGCGTGAAAATCGAGCGGCGGGTCGGTGAGATCGTACACACGTATGACCAACCCCAGCCCAAAAAGAAAGGTGAGAGCGAACCAGAAGAGCCATTTTTGGAGCGCCGGAAGAAGAGGAAAAGGCACAGCCGCGAACCTCCTGTGCCCGAATTATATCGCGCAAATGCGTTATAATTCGCGCGCCTGCCCCCTTATGACTTTCAACGCCCCCTTCTTTTTGTTCTTTTTCTTCCCGGCTGCGCTGCTGGTGTTTTTGGCTGCCGGGGCACGTTTGCGCGTTTGGGCGCTGCTGGCCGCCAGTCTGCTCTTTTATGCCTGGGGGTCGCCGTTGTTCCTCCCGCTGATCCTTGTCCTGGCGGCGGCTAATTACTGGCTCGGGCAAAAACTGGCGCGGCGCCCGGCGCAGCGCTGGCTGCTGGCAGCAGGGCTGGTGTTGAATATCGGGCTGTTGGTGGTTTTTAAGGTCGCGGCGCGGTACTGGCCGGACGCGCTCAACCTGGCAGCCAGTCTGGGGGGGATCAACGTCCCGGCGGCGCTTCCGCTTTACCTGAAGCAGGTGGCCTTATTTCCGTTGGGCTTGTCGTATCTGGCATTTCAGGGCGCGGCTTATCTGCTGGACATCCGTAAAAATCCCGCCCAGCGCGCCGCCAGTCTTGGGGAGTTTTCCACTTATTTTCTCCTGTTCCCCAAGCTGATTGCGGGCCCGATCACGCGCTACCGCGAGCTCGCCGCCGGGCTCCGCCGTCCGCAGGTCAACCTTTCCATGCTGGCGGAGGGGGCACGGCGTTTCACCGGCGGACTGGCAAAGAAGGTCTTGATCGCCGACCAACTCTCCCGGCTGGTGGACAGCGGCGTCTTCGCACAGACTGCGCCCAACCTGAGCACCGGCATGGCCTGGCTGGTGATGCTGGCTTACACCCTGCAAATTTATTACGATTTTTCCGGCTATACCGATATGGCGATCGGGTTGGGGCAAATGTTCGGGCTGCGCCTTCCTGAGAACTTCAGCCGCCCGTACATCTCCCGCAGCATCTCCGAGTTCTGGCGGCGCTGGCACATTACGCTTTCCACCTGGTTTCGCGATTACGTCTTTTACCCCCTGGAGAGAAAACGGCACGGCGCGGGCGGTTTGCGTCAGCCGCTCAACATCCTGATCGTGTTTCTCCTGACGGGCCTGTGGCACGGTGTCAGCCCCACCTTTGCACTCTGGGGGGCGCTGCACGGGCTGGCGATTGCTTTTGAGAATACGGCGGCGGGCAGAAGACTGACCGGTTGGTGGCCGCCGCTGCAACACTTGTACACGCTGCTGACCCTTATGGCCGGGTGGGTCTTCTTTCGCTCACCGGGCGTGGGATTCGCGCTGGGGCTGCTGCGCACGATGGCTGGCTTCCCCACCGGCAGTGGAGTGCTGCCGTACTCCGTGCTCCCGCCGCTGGAGGCGCCTTTCTGGCTGGCGCTGACTGCCGGGCTGATCTTGGCGCTGCCCCTGGATGCAGTTTTGAAGCCCGCACGGGCGCGCTGGGTGGAGCGGTTTGCCGGGCTGGGGATGCTGCCGGGGATCGCGCTGGACGCCGCACGAATTGGCCTGTTATGGGTCAGCCTGGTCGTACTGGCAGGTTCGCAGTACCAACCCTATATTTATGGGGGGTTTTGATGACCGCAGAACGCAGGCAGGCGATCCGCAGCGCGCTTTTCCTGGGCGCCTTTCTGGCGGTGCTGGTGTGGCCGCTGCGCAATGGGCTTCCGGCGCTGAAAGATGCCCTGCCGCCGCCCAGCGGCACTTTTTCAAAAATCCCCATCGCGGCAGCCGCACGCGATGCCGTCTTTCTGCCGGTGGAGTATATGCGGCGCTACGAGGCGCATTATGAAGGGCGCGTCCGGCGTGTGGAAATTTACAACGCGGTCATGCTGAACGCCCTGGATGTGCATGTCTTTCCCACGGTGCTGCGCGGCCGGGATGACTGGCTGTTCTGGACGGGCGAAGGCAACATCAACGATTACCAGAATGTCCAGCCTTTCAGCCGCGCCGATCTGGAGGAGCTTGAGCAAAAACTGGCCGCCACCCAGGCGAGGATGGCGGAAGAGGGCATTGTGTTTTTGCTGGTTCCAGCGCCGAACAAGGAGACGATCTACCCGGAAATGCTGCCGCCCGGAATTGCAAAGATTGGACCTGCCTCGCGGCTGGACCAACTGCTTGTGTACTTGAAGGAGCGGCACAACCCGGTTTCCCTCCTCGATTTGCGGCCTGTGCTCCTGGCTGAGAAGGCACAGGGCTTGCTGTATTACCGCACCGACACGCACTGGAATGACCTTGGGGCTTATACCGCTAGCGCCGCCATGATGGCCACACTGCAAGAGGATTTCCCCGCCTTGCAAATGCCGGGGTTGGAAACCTACCGGCGCGAGAGTGAGACCATCAGCGGCGATCTGGCGCGCCTGCTGTTAACCGAGCCGCTGCTTTCGGAAACGACGGAGCGCTTGATCCCTGCCGCGCCTCCCAGCGTGCGCTTTGTGGAAAAGACAGACCGGGTGATTACGATCAGCGAGGTGGATGACGCCTCACTGCCGCGCGCAGTCATCTTCCGAGACTCATTTGCAAACAGCCTGGAACCCTTCCTCGCCGGGCATTTCAGCCGGGCGGTGTACCCCTGGACTTTTGGAATTGATTGGGAACTGATCGAGCGGGAACAGCCGGATATTGTTATTTACGAGCTGGCAGAACGCTACCTTCACTATATGAAAGAGATCACCCCTGAATGAAGCATTTAACGGGAAGCGGCCGTGCAGATTTTGAAGAGAGGGCACGAAGAAGGGGTGGGATTGGGGGATGATCTTTCACCTGCATGAAAGATGTATAATCATGGTTGTAATGAGAATGTAATTTTGTAATCTATTTTATCTTTGTATAATAGTGCATTGAAGGGAACCGAGCCCGGACAATATTTGCTATTAAGTGAGCAAAGAAACTAAAAACGTACTCCTATGACACTCCCCCGCACCCAAGCGAACGAATTCTTGCTCTTTAGGGCCGCTTCCACCCTTTTTATCGGACTGCTGCTGGTTCAACTGGCGTTAACCCAATTTCCGGCGGGACGGGTGCGAGTCGTTGTCAGCAATCTGATCTTCCCGTTTTTTATTCTGCTTCCGTCCGCGTTTCTTCTATTGGCTGCCCGCAGAACGCACCCGCACTCCCCTCAATTTGCGCGGGCGTTGCGCTTCTTTGCTGCGGCAATCCTGGTCAACCTGGTTGGCCAAATCCTGTGGAGCAGTCAGGAAATTTGGAAGGGCAAAGCGCCGCACCCCTCCATCGCGGATGCGTTCTTTCTGCTCTCTTATCCGCTCTTTCTAGTAGGCGCTTATCTGGCATCCAGAAAAAAAAGCTCCCGGCAAGAGAACATTAAAAATTTTTTAGATTCGAGCGTAATTGTGCTTTCCGCCCTCCTGGGTTATTGGGTTCTGATCCTGGGACCGCAGCTGCTGAAGGGCGGCACGGACAAACTGGCCGGCGTGATTTCAATTGCCTACCCGATTGGAGATATCCTGATTCTGTGGGGCGCCACGCACTTGATTTACAACCCCGCCGATCTGCCTGACAAACGGCCGGCGCAGCTGTTGACGATCGGGGCAATCCTTCTTATCATCAACGATACCTTTTCCGCACTTCAAGTGGAAAATACCCTCTATTTGACAGGAGGGTACACCGATTTTGGCTGGGCGCTCGCCTGTTTCTTTTTCTTTCAGGCGGCACGCGCTCAGATCGAATCTGTAAGCCGGGGGGGTGAAGCGGGGACAGGGTATTCCTCCGTATTCTCCGGCATATTGAATAAAGTGGAACACTGGGCGGCTTATTACCCGTACATTTTTGTAATTCTGCCATTCTTTATCATTGCCTGGCATCCTGACCGCGCTTTTTTAATCAGCAACTTTACGCTGGCACTCTGGACAAGCGTGCTGATCACAATGGTGTTCATCCGGCAGACCATTTCAATCAGGGAAAACCGCGCCCTCAACAAACAATTGAGCAAAGCGCTCGAAGAAGTGCAAGCCAAAACCCAGGCGCTGGAAAAATCCAATCTGGAATTGCAAAGTGAAATTACAGAACACCGCGCCTCCAAGAAGCTGCTTGTCTACAAGGCGCTGCACGACAGCCTTACAGGGCTGCCCAACCGCGCTTATCTGCTGGACCGGTTGAAGCATATCCTGAAATTCAGTAAAAAATACAGCGCCATTCAGTCTGCCGTTCTTTATCTGGACTTTGACCACTTTAAGGTCGTCAACGATAGCCTGGGACATACGACTGGGGATCAGCTTTTAATTCAAATAGCCAGCCGGCTGGAAGCCTGCGTACGCGAGCGCGATATGGTCGGGAGGATCGGCGGCGACGAGTTTGTTATTATCCTCTGTGAGGACTGTGACACCAGCGCGGTCGAAAAGATTACAAGGCGTATTGTGAAGGTCTTCTCCAAACCGTTTGATCTTGGGAACGGAAAAAAGATCTTCATCTCCACCAGCATTGGCATTGTTGAACGGTTGGGGAATTACGAACTGCCGGAGGATATCCTGCGCGATGCAGATATTGCCATGTATTACGCAAAATCTTTGGGCCGCAACCACTACAGGTTCTATGAAGAAGGGATGCGCGAGCGGATGACCTTTAAGCTCGAAATTGAGCATGACTTGCTGAACGCGCTGGAGAGGGGTGAATTTGAACTGCACTACCAACCGATCTTATCGCTGCAAGACTTGCACCTGGCCGGATTCGAAGCCTTGATCCGCTGGAACCACCCACAGCGCGGGATGATCTCTCCGCTGGAGTTTATCCCCATTTGTGAGGAAAACGGCCTGATCTACAAATTGGGGGCTTGGGTGCTGCAAGAAGCCTGCGCCCAGACAGCGCTCTGGCATACCGCCAATCCCGCTCTCAAAACCCTGAGTATTCACGTAAATATCTCGGGAAGCCAGATCTGCCATCCGCACTTTATCAACCAGGTGACACACGCGCTTGAAAAGACGGGTATTGACCCTCGCAGCCTGCGTATCGAGGTGACCGAAAGCGTGTTTATCAAAAACACCAAGGCGGCGCTGAATGCCTTTGAGAAACTGCGCGAGCTTGGGATTGAATACGAGCTGGATGACTTCGGCAGCGGATACTCCTCCCTGAAATACCTGCATACCTTCCCAATTCGTAATATCAAAATTGACCGCAGCTTTATCCAAGCCATCCAACCAGGCGAAAAGCCCGAGATCGTCCGGGCAATTCTTTCGCTGGTTCACAACCTCGATATCCGTCTGACGGCTGAGGGCATCGAAACGGAATACCAACTCAAGGAGCTTGCAAATTTGGGGTGCCATTTTGGACAGGGATTCCTGTTTTCGAAGCCATTAAACAGACATGCGGCTGAAGAATACCTGAAAAATCAGCCGGTATTTCGTCTTTCCGAATAGCCCGGGGCAGCCACAAAGTTTTGAGTATACCGGTTTTACTTTCCTGTTAATATCCACAAACTGCCCTCTCCGGCAACAACTTCCACCCACGCGCGCTGGTCTAACGCCAGCCAGGTGGGGGGTAAACCGGGCGCGCCGGTGGGCGCGATAACCATTGCCGGCCTGAGTGCCAGCCAGTCCTGCGGCGGAAATTCCTTAAAGCTGTCTTCTGAGAGTACCAGGGCAATGCCTGGCGACGACCAGGCCGGGGGAAGGCCGGCCACATGCTCAGGGGTGCTGCCGCTGGCGAGGATCGCCCTGAAGCCCTCCGATGCCAGCCCGAGGAGCGTCTCTTTTTCCTGCATCACCAACACTTCCAAAGTAGCTGATCTGCCCAGAAGGATGGACTGTCCGGGTTGGAGCGGCAAAAGCGGGGTTTCCTGGGTTTGTGCCCACTTGCGCAGGCGGGATGCCGAGCGGGATGAGGTGGTCTGCGTATTCCATAAAATCCAATCCGGCGGGAAACGATCCAGGAAGTCCGGCAGCCCCATCAACGCGCTGGCGGCGTCATCAGGGAGGATCAAACCGTCGGGGCGCTGGTGAAAAACCGGAAGGCGGCGCGCCAAAAAGGTGTTTAAGACGCGCGTTGGCGCTCCGTACTGGATAAACAGGCCGCGCCCCTCGGCCGTTTGCACCTGCAAAGCGGGGCCGTCTTTGCCGGAAAAGGCCGTCAGGTGAAGCCGCCCGTCCGGGGCGCTGAAAAAACCGCGCCAAACGAGCAGGCTTCCCAGGAAGAAAATGCCAAATCCGGCATACGGTTTGATGAGGGTGCGCTTCTGCCAGAGGCGGGAGAGGTTGCGGGATAACAGAAACATTGCCAGAAAATAAACTGCCGCCCACAAGGCGGTTGCCTGCCCGACCACCAGCGCTCCGCTGTGTATTTTTGCCAGCGCCTCGGTAACCTTGATGGTATAGGCGAGCAAAGGCCAGACCAAAAAGGAGAGGGCTTTCCCAAGCGGGAATAGCACCATGCCCGCCAAAACAGAGGCGCCTCCCACGGTCATTACAAACGGTTGTGGCGGAAGCACCAGTGGATTTGCAAAAAAAGAACTGAGCGAAAGCCGTTGAAAATGATACAAAAGGACGGGCAGGGTGGTCACCTGCGCAGCCAGCGTGAACAGAAAATACTCGCTTAGGGGGCCGGTGAGGCGGCGGGCAGCACCCGGAGAGAAACGCGCTTTCAGCCAGTCCCGCGCCATGCTCTCCAGCGGCGCGCCAAACCATACCAGGCCAAGCGTCGCGCTGAACGAAAGCTGAAAGCCCACATCCCACAGCAGGTTTGGGTTAAAAACACACATGCATGCAGCCGTAAGAGAGAGCGCGTGAAGGCCCGCATTGCGCCGCCCGATCTGCCTCCCCAGCAGGCTGATGCTTCCCATGATCGCCGCGCGCACCACCGATGCCCCCGCGCCGACCAAAACAGTATAAAATGTGATGCCCAGAACGGCAGCCAGGAGCGCCAGCCAGCGGCTGCGGATCACGCGTCCGGCCAGGGAACTGAACAGTGCGGCAAGGATGGCGATATTGAAACCTGAGATGGCGATAATATGCGTTGTACCGGTGTCGCGGAAGGCGCGTGCCAATGCGGGGGGAAGATCATCTTCCATGCCGAGGAGAATGCCGGAAAGCAAGGCCGCCTCTGGCTGAGGGAAAAGTTGGTTGAGGACGCGGTAAGCCTGCCCGCGAAAGGCATAAATACCGGATAACAAGAAATTGCCCGCGCCTTGCTCCAGCCGGCGGATGCGGGGAAAGGTGATTACGCTGTAAACTCCCTGGCGCGCAAGGTAGTCGCGGTAAGAGAAGCTCTCCCCCTCGAAAGGATCGGTCAGTTTGCCAGTCAGCTCCAGCCGGTCGCCGTACTGCCAGCTGCTGTCCGCCGGCAGGGTTGCCAGTGCCAGTCCCTCAACCGGTCTGGAAATGGCAGTGCCCTCCACCTGCACCATCTGTTCCGCGCGCAGCCGCAGCCGGGTTATGCTTTCCAGCTTGCGGGGGGGCTCGACCACCACCGCGGTAAAACGCACTTCCCCCTGTCCGTTATAAAAAGCAAGTGCTCCCTGGGTGATGACCGGACGGGAGGCTTGAAAGCGGGCGGCTCCCAACAGGAGCACCGCAAGCAAAAAACCAGCGGGCAGGGGTGCGACCCGCAGGAAGTGTTTGTGCCATCTGGAGAGCAGCGGCAGGTATAATTCGAGGAAACCCAACACCAGCGCGAATGCGGCGAGGGCAGCCCACAGCGGCCAGGGAAGAGTCCATTGGGAGGCGAGAACGATCCCGGCGGCAAAACCAACCGACAACCACAAGAGCGGCATATACTAGCGCCCCTCCAATTCCTCCTCGGTACAGGGGGGCTTCAGACGCAGACCGGGGATGAACATGGGGGTGCAGTGCCGGTAGGCTGTGTACTTCTCCCCGAATTCTTGCAGCAATTTTTTCTCTTCGAACAATGACCCGATGGTCAGGTAAAGCGAGGCGCCGATGTTCCACGCCAGGGTGTTCCAACTCATCACAGGAAGCAGCCAGATGAAGATCAACGCGAAAAAGTACAGCGGGTGGCGCACCCAATGGTATAGACCGGTGCGAACAAATTTGCGCGGCTGGCTGGCTTTTTCCGGCTGGAAGAACTGCTCCAGACCCAGGAAATTTGCGCCGCCGGTCTGTGCGACACCTGCCAAAAGACCAAAAACCGCCATGAGTTGGAGAAAGCCCGTCAGAATCAGCCAGGGCGGACGGATGGTATAAAGCGGCTGATTCGGCAACAGAAGGACGAGCGCCAGCGAGGGCAGAAGCGTGAGGGCGGCCATGCCGTTAAAGAATAAGCGATAGAAGCGGTGGAAGCGGCGCGATCCAATGCGCCGCTCCACCCAGGCTTTGAACCACAGGGAAGCCAGGGAAGAGTGCAGCGAGCCGTAAAACACCAGGGAAAGAAGTATCCACCAAAAACCTGTTTCAGGCATGGCTGCCTCCGATTCAGGAGAAATGCCCCGGGCAAGGGCATCCGGGATGTTACAATTTTAGCAGGGGTTTATTTTTGGATGCAAACTTTTTGTCCTGCGACTTGGGCGAGTGTGATAAAAATGGCTGTGGACGGCTGGCTTACTTATATCTGAAAGAAAAACCATAGATGTGCGTCGGTGCGGTTTCGAGGGGAAGAAGTTCGGCTGCACTGTGCCCTGAATGGAAAGAAGGTGAGTATGCCTTCCCAATGCGATGCGGCTTGTTGAGAGAAACTAAAACTCCGGCGGAGTAACCACCCACAACCAGAGCGCCTCCTCAGTGGAGACACAGCAAAACCGGTTTAGGGAACTGCCTTTAAAGCAAATGCTGTCCCCCCCGTTTATCTGATAATTCTTGCCATCCAGTTCAATCTTAAGGGCGCCTTTAACCATATAAAGACATTCGTCCGTCTGGGCTTTGAGGCTTTGCGCGATATACTCGCCGCCCGGCGACATGTGCGCGAGAAATACCTCGGCTTTATTTCCCAAATTTGGCGCAAGCACCTCAATGTAATCGGAATACCCCGGCGGAACGATTCGCTGGCGGCTTTCAGCCCGCATAATGAGGTCTTTATCCTGCTGGTCATCCAGGAAATACAAAATAGAAATATCAAGCGCGTGGGCGATTTTTCGCAGCGAACTGATCGAAATGCTCACCAACCCGCGCTCCACCTGACTGAGAAAAGAGACCGACAGTTCCGTCCGCCGCCCCAACTCGCGCATGCTCAAACCCTGATCTTCGCGGAATTGCTTGATGCGCAAACCAATCATCTTTTCGTAGGGAGCGGATGCACTCATTTTTACTTTCCTTCAAATGTATTTTCATCCGGCTGGATGTTTGTTGAGGCGTGGCAGGCATGTTTAGTAATAATGCAAAAAAACATGCTATGTTGAGAAAAGTATAACACGCCGGAACACAGATCACAACAAAAAAGCACAGGGGACTTTACTGCATGGGAATAAAAAGCGAGTCAGGGAAAGTGGACTGCTTAAGGCGGGTTGGGTGAGTAAACCGGGCTTATCCTTGCTCCGGAGCTGCCGCCAGCAATTCTTTCAGACGCGGGTGGTCGGTGTAAAAACCCCGGTAGGAAGGCGGCAGCACAGCGGCAATCCGGCACATGATTTCATCGGTGTAACCCTGCAGCGTTTCCTCGCGGTTGTTGTGGTCGAGGGGCGGGAGGTGAAAGGAAGGCCCAAAACGGGCGGTGATGGCCGGCTTTTTTAGCCGCAACATCTGCGGCAAGGCGGTTTCGCTCCCCGCGAGGCCGACCGGAACAATCGGCACATTTGCCTTGAGAGCCAGCAAAGCCGTCCCGGCCTTGCCCTCCTGCAGATTGCCGCTGTCGCTGCGCGTGCCCTCCGGCGAGATGCCAACACAGCCGCCTTGGCGCAGCACGCTTACTGCTTCGCGAAAAGCGGTGAAGTCGGCCCTGTCGCGGTCAATCCAGATTCCCTTTGCCGTCTCCGTGAACCACCGAAAGAACGCGTACTTTTTGTACTTGTCGGTAACCAATGCGGTGATGTCGGGCCGGGCCGGGATGAGAAAAAGCACAGGGATATCCAGCCGGCTGAGGTGATTCGTGGCGATCAAAACCCCGCCTTCGCGTGGTACGTACTCAGGGTGGATAAACTGGAGATTGGAGAGCCGGTGGAATACCCACCTGACAAGGTTTTGGAGTTTCTCGCGTTTCACAGAGATAAGTTCTCCTTAATATAACCGGTGCTTACAGAATTTCCGGCTCCGCCTTGGGAGCTTTACGATTGCGCAAGTATTCAATTATCGGCGGCAGGAATGAAATAAAGATAATGGCAAATACCACGATGGAGAAATTACTTTTGATAAAGGGAACGTTGCCGAAGAAATAGCCGGCAAAGATAAAAAGCCCCGTCCAGACAATTCCGCCAACGACGTTATAAGTAATGAAATAGCCATAGTGCATGCGCCCAACCCCGGCCACAAAAGGTGCAAAGGTACGGATAATTGGGATAAAGCGCGCCAGGAAGATCGTCTTGCCGCCATGCTTGTTATAAAAAGCCTGCGTGCGGTCGAGATGTTCTTTCTTCAGGAAACGGGAATTGGCCGCAAAAGCCTTGTCGCCGATGTAATGGCCGATCCAATAATTGGCTGTATCGCCCAGAACGGCAGCCACCGCCAGCAGCGCGAACAGGAGTACAGGGTTGAGCGTGACGCCAAGCGCCGAGAGCGCCCCGGCCGCGAACAGGAGCGAGTCGCCGGGCAGGAAAGGCATCACCACAAGTCCGGTTTCGACAAAGATGACCACAAAGAGAATCAGGTACGTCCAAATTCCGGCCCACGCGATGATAAGATTCAAGTAATGATCGAGATGCAGCACAAAGTCAATAACGAATGCGATCCAATCCATTTTGTACGCTAACCTCCAACACCAATTTGCTGCTGCGGGCAAAGCATTTTAAATATCAGGCAGCCACGGACAATTTTACCAGCATTTTAGGGGGTCTCTCCCCCTGCGGGCGACAATGAGAGGGCTCCTTCTGCGGTTTTGCGCAGGGAATGGTTGCTCCTCAGCAAAATTAAAAACATCGTTATCGTCAGGAGCGTCAGAGCTGACGGGGCAATCCCTCCCAGGCGTTGGCTCAGGGCGGTGATGCCCACCGCGCCGCTTCCCTCAAGCAGGGGGGCAATCCCGGCCAGCATCCCAAAAATATTCCACAAGGCGTGCAGAGAGACGGAAATCAGATAAATTGCTCCGAGGCGGATGTACTTGCCCTGCCCCAGCGCGGAAGCCAGCCCCCATCCAACCAGCCCGCTGGCGGTGATGTGCAGCACGGCGGTGCCCAGCCGGCCCACCATGATGACAGTCCATGCCTCTGTTGGGGAGGTGAGGTTCCCGAGCGTCTCCATCAGGGCAAAGGTGGCGCCGCACAACATCCCGCCGACAAATCCATCCACTGGTGTAAAATGACGGCCTGCCAGCCCCCACAACGCCAGTGGTTTAAGCAGTTCTTCCAACAGCGGAATAAGCCCGGCAGCTACCACCAGTATCCCCAGCAGGACAACGGGCCTCCCCAGATAAGACAGCAATATGCGCTGGAGGATAACAGTGTCCATCCCGGCGTCGTTTATCCGGTGCGCCAGGCGCAGCAGCTCCTCAAACATTTTCGGATGACCTGCCAGCCACAATCCGGCCAGCCCGGCCAGGAAGACAATCAAAATCAGTTCGGCAGTTATGATGATCGGTTGGCTGATCAGGAAATTGAAACTGATCAAGTTCCAGCCCTGCCGCCGCTCACCCATGACCAGGCCGCGGCGGCCAACTTCGAAGACCCACCAGATTGGGATGAGCACAGCAACGGTTTGCAGCGGCGGGAGCAGGAGCCACGAAACCGTGCTTTGTGTTGTTAAATAATGCCCTAAAATCACCAGCGCCGGGAAGAACGTCATACAAAGAGATGCCAGGCGCAGATGGTGTGGGAAGTGCAACAATGGCTGCTTGAGTTCCAGAAGCCGGATGAACGCGTTGACCAGCGAAGGAAGCAACAGCAGCACAAAGAAGAAGGATGACCAGGCGAGCGAGAAGATAGGGAGTGCCTGCCCGCCTGACACACCTCCTGTGACCAGCGCAAACACCCCGGTAAAAACCAATCCCACCGAGATTGCCAGGCCACCGAGCACGCCAACACCGCTGAGCAGCAGCATTAAAAAGGCGGGCAGATCGAACTTCTTCACAGGCTGAGCTGTAATCATTCTTCCTGAATGGTCACCTTGAGGATCTTGCCTGCTGAGGCGAGGTTGCCGCCCTGCGCCGGATCGAATGGCGGTATTTTCTTGAGCACATCCATTCCTTCAACAACCTGACCAAAAATCGTGTAATTGCCATCGAGATTCGGCTGGGGAGAGTAGGTGATGAAAAAGCTGCTGCCGTTGGAATTGGGGCCGAGGTTGTACATGCCCAGCACGCCCGGTTGGTTGAAGCGCAGGTCGGAGATTTCGTTGTCGAAAAAGTAACCCGGATGACCGTAGCCGGTGCCGGTCGGGTCGCCTGTCAGTGCGACAAAATCGGGGACCACGAGGTAGAAGGGATTGTCATCGTACCAACCCTGCTGCGCCAGGAAGATGAAACTGTTGACGGCGACGGGGGCTTTGTCGGGGTAAAGCTCAAGGGTGATGTCCCCCTGGGTCGTTTTCAGGGTGGCGGTATATTTTTGCGCCAGGTTCACCTGCATGGGCGGGCACTCGGTGAACTGCCGGTCGGTGATCTGGTAGGCTTTGAGGATGTTTTCCAGGCTGGCAAAATCGCGCGGCCCCTGATAGGGCGTGCCGTTGATCAGCACAAAAGGCGTGCCGCCGATGCCGGCGCCGGTGGCTGTCTGGTAGGCGCGGTCAATTTTCTCTGCCAGCACTTTGGAATCCAAGTCTTGCGCGAAAGCCGCCGGATCCAGTTCCAACTCTTCGGCGGTGCTTTTTAACCAGGTACGGAATTGTTCATCCGCCATGGGCGACCAAACCGGCTGTCCTGCAAATAGGCGGTCCTTCATCTCATGAAATTTGCCCTGCTTGCCGGCTGCTTCTGCGGCGATGGCAGCCAGGCGGGCGTTGGGATGGATGGAGAACAAGGGGAAATGACGGAATACGAGGCGTACATCCTGCGGGTAAGTTTTATGGAGTTGAACCAACACGGGTCCAAGCTGGGCGCAGTATGGTCATTGAAAATCGCTGTATTCTATAATAGTTAATTTGGCTGTACTTTCCCCCAGCACCCAATCCCCTTCTGCAGAGGGCGGAAAAGTGGCCTGCAGCGTTGGATCCGGCGTCGGAAAGACACCCGTTTGCGCCACGCACGAAGCGGGAGCAGAAGTTGGAATGAAGGCGGTGGGCGCCGCCGTTTCGGCGGCTTGTGTCGGCATGACTGGCGGTGCGGTTTCAATGGCGGTGGGTGCCGTCTCTGCTTGCGGGCTGCAGCCCGCAAACAGCATGGCGGTCAGTCCGATTAGAAAGATGATTTTTTTCATTTGTTTCCCTATTTCTCTTCAATTTCAATGGAAAGGATCTTATCCGCTTCCGGCAGGTTGCCGGGCTGGCTGGGGTCGCGCGGTGTCAGTTTTTCCAACGCCTCCATACCGGAAATGACCTGACCGAAGATGGTATAACTGCCGTCCAGCGTGGGCTGCGGGGCATAGGTGATGAAAAACTGGCTGCCGTTGGTGTCCGGGCCTGCGTTTGCCATCCCGATGCGGCCGGGCTGGTCATAGCGCAGTTTTGGTGTAACCTCGTTGCTGTACTGGTAGCCGGGGGAACCGCCGCCCGTTCCGCTGGGATCGCCGCTTTGCGCGACGAAATCGGGGATAACGCGGTGGAACGGAACGCCGTTATACCACCCTTCGCGTGCCAGAAACACAAAGCTGTTGACTGTCAGCGGGGCTTCCTCCGGGAAGAGTTGAATAACGATATCGCCCTTTTCGGTCTTCAGCGTCGCGGTGTATTCTTTATTCGGGTCAATGACAGTCGGCGGGCATTCTTTGAACTGCGTATCCGAAAAATCGGCGTACGCCAGAATGCTTTGCGGATCAAAACTGCCCTGGTAATGGGTTCCACCGATGATCAAAAAGGGTGTGCCGGTGATCCCGCCCTGATAGCCGGTGTTGAAGGAAGCCTGAATGCGCTCCTTGATCGCCGGATCTTTCAGGCTGGCGGCGAACTTTTCTGCATTCAACCCCAGCGTGGCGGCCTGCTCCTTCAGCCAGGTTTCAAACTCTGCTGCCGGCAGGGATGCCCAAATAGACTGGTTTTCGAAGAGCAAGGTCTTCATCTCGAAGAACTTCCCCTGTTCGCCGGCGGCGTCGGCGGCTTGTGCGGCCAGCGCGCTGTTCTCATGGTACGGAATTGGAAAGTGGCGGAAGACGATGCGAAAATCTTTCGGGTTGTTGGCGATCAATTGATCGAGTATTGGATCAAGCTGTGAACAATACGGGCATTGAAAATCGCTGTACAACAGCAGGGTCACTTTGGCATCCGGGGAGCCTTGGATCGCATCGTCCCCGGTTATTTCCGGAAGGTTGAGAGTTTCCGATACGCAGACGCCCGGTCCGGAAGCTGGGAAATCAGCGGCGGCGGGTTGAGCGGCAGGCGGGGCAGCCTCGGCAGCGGTAGGCTCCACCGGCAGTGCAGTGGGCTGTGCTGTGGGGGCGGCCGCCGGGCTGCAAGACGCAAGCAGGAAAACAGCCAGAAGAATAGCAGTTAAGGTTTTAGAGTTCATAAGAAAGATCCTTGGGGTGGGTGAGGGGGAAGAGCATGTCACCGGGGGGTTATCTTGCTCTGGAGGCCAGCCGGTTGAGGAGGATGCTGCGCAGGGTTTGTTGCACCGCCTCCTGAGATTGGCTGGCGTCAACAATCTGCCAGCGTTCGGGCTGTTGGTGCGCCATTTCCAGGTAACCCTGGCGCACGCGCTCATGAAAAGCCAGTTCGTAGGCGTCGAGGCGGTTCCATTCGCCCCGGCACTGCTGCTTGCGCTGCAAGCCCTGCTGAACATCAATATCCAGCAGGATGGTACAGTCCGGCCACAGGCCGCCGGTTGTAAATTCGAGCAGCTCGCGCAGAAAAACCTTGTCGAGGCCGTGTCCGTAGCCCTGATAGGCCAGGGTGGAATCGGCATAACGGTCGCACAGTACTGTGCAGCCGTGTGCCAGTTTCGGACGGATGACCTGTTCAACGATCTGCGCGCGGGAGGCGCAAAAGAGGAGGATTTCGGTACGCGGGTGCATTGCCTGATTGTCCATGTTCATCAGGATCGAACGCACCTGGTCGCTGATCGGGGTGCCGCCCGGCTCGCGGGTGGGAAAGAGATCAACGCCCTGGGCGCGCAAAAAATCCACAAGGGGTGGAATTTGGGAGGTCTTACCGCTGCCTTCCGGTCCTTCGAATGTGATGAACATATCTGTGCGGCCCGGTGGCTAGTCGCGGTAGATGCGTACGCGCCGGTGGGGGTCCTTTCCGTAAGAGTGCGAGACCAGGTCGGCCTGGCGCGCCATTTCGTGCTGCTGGCGGCGGACGATGGGAGAGGCTGGCGGAAGGTCTACAAAGCGCTGTCCGTTGAGCACTGCCTGAATGGCCGTTTGCGTAGCGCCGGAAATTTCTTCCAGATTATCGGGTCTTGCTTCACCTGCCAGGTTGAAAATATCCAACAGCGCTTGTTCCATCTGGCTGACGGTGTTGGCGCGCAAGACATAGATCGGCACGCCGCGCTCCTCAGCGTTGAGGATCGGCTGTTCGTGACTGCGGTAGTAGGTGCGCAGGGTCATTAACATCTGCGCGGTTTCCAGGTCTCGCACAATCACAGCCGGGACACCGAGTCGTTTTGCGGCCTGGATGAGACGGTTGCGCGCCACGCCATACGGGTAGATGCGCACCGTATTGAGTTTGCCGCCGGGTTCCGGCTGCGGAACGGGCTGGAAGTTGTCCCCTTCGCCGGCTGGCTGCGGAGAACCCGCGTCTGTGCCGGAGGCGGCGGAGGTATGCGCGAACCCGCTCATGTTGTTGGCGCTGGTGGAGCGGCGCAGCCCTTGCTGGGGCGTGCGCGCCTGCATGAACTGTGGTGGTGTGGGTTTGCGCACCTGCACCTTGCCATCCTCGTCGCGGAAGCGAATTTCCGGCAGAGGCGGCAAACCGCGCACCAGGGCGTCCACCGACGTGGCAACATCGGGGTGCACTGCAAGCAGATTGCGCTCCTGAATTTCCACCAGGACGTCAAAAGTGGGCGGGGAGCGCCGTTCAAGCACGGTCTTTTGGGTGCCGCGGCGGCGCGCTTCTTCATCCGACAGCGTGACCGACTCGACACCCCCGATCAGGTCGGATAGGGTGGGATTGAGCAGCAGGTTTTCGAGCGTGCGGCCATGCGCCGTGCCGATGAGCTGCACGCCGCGCTCGGCAATCGTGCGGGCGGCAACCGCTTCCAGCTCGCGTCCGATCTCATCAATCACGATGACTTCCGGGTTGTGGTTTTCAACCGCTTCAATCATCACTTCGTGCTGCAGGGAGGGTTTGGAAACCTGCATACGGCGTGCCCTCCCAACCGCCGGGTGCGGCACATCGCCGTCGCCGCCGATCTCGTTGGAAGTATCCACGATGATCACGCGCTTGGTTTCTGCCAGGACGCGGGCCGCCTCGCGCAGCATGGTGGTTTTGCCAATGCCGGGCTTTCCCAGGATGAGCAGGCTCTGGCCGGATTCGACCAGATCCTGAATGATATTGAGCGTGCCATACACCGCCCTCCCCACCCGGCAGGTGAGGCCGACGATGTGGCCGCGCCGGCTGCGGATCGCGGAGATGCGATGCAGCGTGCGCTCCATTCCGGCGCGGTTATCGGCGTCAAAATCACCGATATTTTCCACCACCGTTCGAATATCCTCGGTGGTAATTTCCTGGTCGCTCAGCTTTACTTCGCCGCTCACAAAGCGCGCGAACGGAATGCGCCCCAAGTCGAGGACAATTTCCAGCAAGTTATCAAAATTATCTTCCGCAAACACTGCCTCCCGAATATGGGAGGGTAAGACGTCCAGCAGTGCTTGCATATCACCGTTTATCGGACGTTGCTCCGCCATTTCCATTTTGGTCAAGTGCCCTCTTTTTCAATCCAAATCACCTTATTATACGTGAAATCGTCCGGTATCACGTGATTCATATACAGTTTTAATGTAGAGCGCGCGTGACCCCGCTTGCTTGCTGATTGTGTTCCGGCGTTATTTCTGATAAGATTCTGTGGAAGATATACGATGAAAGCTCTCTTCTCGGAAACACCCCCCCGGGCGCGCTTTGCCTGGCTTTCGATTGGCGCGGCGGTAACCACCATCGGTTTAAAGACGGCAGCCTATTTGTTGACCGGCTCCGTTGGCCTGCTTTCCGACGCGCTCGAATCGGGCGTAAACCTGGCCGGCGCGATTATGGCATTAATCATGCTGACCATTGCGGTGCGCCCGGCTGACGAAGAGCATGCCTTCGGACACAGCAAGGCGGAATATTTCTCCAGCGGGATTGAGGGAACGCTGATTCTGGTGGCGGCGGTGGGCATTATCTATGCCGCAATTGGCCGCCTGATCACCCCCCGGCCGTTGGAGCAGCTCGGTACAGGGCTGCTTATCTCGGCGGCGGCTTCGCTGGTCAACCTAGGCGTGAGCATGGTGCTGCTGCGAGCCGCCAGACAATACCATTCCATTACGTTGGATGCCAACGCGCAGCATTTGCTCACGGATGTTTGGACTTCGGCCGGCGTGCTGGTTGGGGTGGGTGCAGTCTCGCTGACCGGCTGGCAGGCCCTGGATCCCATCGCCGCGCTGGTGGTCGCTGGGAACATCATCTATTTTGGCGTGCGTATTGTGCGCCAGTCGGTGCTGGGACTGATGGATGCCGCCCTGCCCCCGGAAGAACAGGAGATCATTCACAACATGCTGGCGCGTTACCAGAAAGAGGGGGTGGAGTATCACGCCGTTCGCACCCGGCGGGCTGGTGCACAGCGTTTTGTCACCCTGCATGTGCTGACGCCCGGCGATTGGACAGTGCACAAGGGCCATAACTTGTTGGAGTCCATCGAAGCGGATATCCGCGCCGCTCTCCCCAACACCATTGTCTTTACCCACCTCGAGGCGCTCGAAGATCCCGCCTCTTGGGATGATATCGAACTGCCACCCCTGAAAGACCCCGCGCCGCAGACGCCTGGAGAAAAAGCCCCTCCTGTATCCTAAATAAACCCGGCACCCTTTGAAAAACCTGTCTGAATTTTCGCTGTTTCCCGGAGTTCTCTTATGAACCTGCAAGACTTTAAGCTGGAACGTTTCTTCGCAAAGTACGAGTTTACGACCGAATTTCTGTTGTGCACCTCCGACTGCGAATCCATGTCCCTGGGGGATGTGCTGGCTTTGGAGCAGGGGGCGCAGGAACAGTTGGAAAGGGTGTGGCTGGGTTATACCGAATCCACCGGCAGCCCCGCCCTGCGCCGGGAGATTGCCAAAATTTATACGAGCATCGAACCCGATGAAATTCTGGTGCATGCGGGCGCGGAAGAGGCAATCTTCCTCTTTATGCACGCCGTATTCCAACCCGGGGACCATGCTGTGGTGCATACCCCGTGCTACCAATCGCTGACAGAGACCGCCCGCAGCGCCGGCGCGCAGGTCAGCGCCTGGCGGGCACGCGAGGAGAACGGCTGGGCGCTCGACGCGGACGACCTGCAACGCATGCTGCGCCCCGAGACACGCGCTGTCATCATCAACACGCCGCACAACCCGACCGGTTACCTGATGGACGCGGAGACGATGAGGGAGGTGCAGCGTATTACGCAGGAGCGCGGGATTGTCTTGTTTTGTGATGAGGTTTATCGCGAGCTGGAGCACAACCCGGCAGACCGCCTGGCGGCTGCCTGCGATGGGAACCCGCTGGCGGTTTCGCTGGGTGTACTTTCCAAAGCCTACGGGCTGGCGGGGCTGCGCATCGGATGGGTTGCAACTCATAACCGCGCAATTTACCAAAAGATGGCCGCCCTCAAAGATTACACCTCCATCTGTAACAGCGCCCCCTCGGAACTGCTGGCCGAAATTGCCCTGCGGCACAGGGAGATGCTGGCGCAGCGCAACCGCGAACTTGTCCTGCGCAACCTGACTATCCTGGACGGCTTCTTTGCGCGGCATGCGGGCTTGTTTTTCTGGCCGCGCCCGCGCGCCGGTTCGATTGCCTTCCCGCGGCTCATCGGGCAGGATGTGGAGGCCTTTTGCGACCGGCTGGCGCGCGAGGCGGGTGTATTGCTCGCACCGGGGAGCCTGTTTGGGGATGCCGGCAATCACTTTCGGGTTGGCTTTGGACGCGCCAACCTCCCCCTGGCCGTGGAAAGGCTGGAAAAATTTTTAGGGGGAGGCTGGCAGGTCTTGTAAGGGATGAAAAAACGTTCTTTTTAGTTTGCGGTTTACCCGAGCGGGATGCCCAGTGCATCCGCCACACCCTTTCCGTAAGCCGGGTCGGCTTTTGAACAGTTTTCAATATGGCGGCGTTTGATGAATTCGGGCGCGTCGCCCATGGCGCGGGCTGTGTTTGCAAACAAAACCTGCTGCTGTTCCGGACTCATCAGCCGGAAGAGCTTGCCGGGCTGTGTGTAATAATCGCTGTCGTCCTCGCGAAAATTCCAGTTGTCGGCTGCGCCAAACAAATCCAGGGAGGGATCCCTAAATTCGGGCTGTTCCTGCCATTCGCCAAAGCTGTTGGGGTCATAGCCAAGCGTTGCGCCTGCATTGCCGTCCACGCGCATCTGTCCATCCCGGTGGGAAGGGTGCGCCGGGGCATTTTTGGGGCTATTGACGGGAATCTGGTGGTGATTGACGCCCAGGCGGTAACGCTGCGCGTCGCCGTAGGAGAAGAGCCGTCCTTGCAGCATCTTGTCAGGCGAGAAGCTGATCCCTGGCACCACAGCCGCCGGGTTGAAGGCGACCTGTTCCACATCCTGAAAATAGTTATCGGGGTTGCGGTTTAATTCCAAAACGCCTACTTCAATCAGCGGAAAGTCCTTCTTGTACCAGACCTTGGTCAGGTCAAAGGGGTTGTAGGGCATGTTGTTTGCCTGCTCTTCGGTCATCACCTGGATATACATCGTCCAGCGCGGGTAATCGCCGCGGTCAATGCTTTCCAGTAAATCGCGCTGGTGGCTCTCGCGGTCCCCGGCGATGATATTCGTTGCTTCCTGATCGGTCAGGTTTCGGATGCCCTGTTGTGTTTTAAGATGGAATTTGACCCACACCCGCTCATTTTTGGCGTTGATCATACTGAAGGTGTGGCTGCCAAAGCCATCCATGTGCCGGTAAGAAAATGGAATCCCGCGATCGCTCATGGTGATGGTGATCTGGTGCAGCGCTTCAGGCAAACTTGTCCAGAAATCCCAGTTGTTGGTTGCCGAGCGCATATTGGTGCGGGGATCGCGTTTGACGGCCCGGTTGAGGTCCGGGAATTTATGCGGATCGCGCAGGAAGAACACCGGGGTATTGTTGCCTGCCAAATCCCAGTTGCCCTCTTCGGTGTAGAACTTTGTTGCAAAGCCGCGGATGTCGCGCTCCGCATCCGCCGCGCCGCGCTCACCGGCCACGGTTGAGAAGCGCATGAAGATTTCCGTTTCCTTGCCGATCTGCGAGAATACTTGGGCTTTGGTGTACCGGGTGATATCGTGGGTGACGGTGAATTTGCCGAACGCGCCGGAGCCTTTGGCGTGCATGCGCCGCTCCGGGATTACTTCGCGGTCGAAGTGCGCCAGTTTTTCAAGATACCAAACATCCTGCAGCAACATGGGGCCGCGCGGCCCTGCCGTGATTGCATTCTGGTTTTCAGGGACGGGAGCCCCCGCAGCAGTGGTTAACTTCTTTTTATTTCCCATGATCCTTTTCCTTTCCAGTCTATGTTTAAATTGGATAAATAGTCTTTACAAATAGTGATTATTTGTTTTGGATAAAAAAATATGGTTATGGATTCTTTTCTAGACACTCCTTGCAGGTGCCATAAAATAGCAGTTGTGAGCGCGCTACCTGAAAGTGATATCTTGCTTCAATCTCTTGATCGGCCGCCTGAAAACAAGCGACCTCGTCGCCGTCAAAGATTTGTCCACAGCGATTGCAGACCAGGTGCGGGTGAGGGTAAGGTTTGTTGCCATCGTAACGGCTGTCATTGTGCAGGTCAATTTCCAACACCTCGCCCTCTTCTTTGAGCAGCGCCAGCGTTTTGTAGATGGTCGCCAGGCTGACGGTGGGAAATTGCGCGCGGAGCTTCTCAAAGAGTTGCGCCGCGTTGGGGTGCCCTTCCGAGGCTGCCAGCAGGTGCAGCAATGCCAAACGGTGCGAAGTCAGGCGGCTGCCGCGTTCTTGCAGCTTCTGGAGCAGGGTTTTATAACGGAGTTCAGGGTCGGACATTGTATGGATTATGATTATCCTTAGAGAATTACTATCCATAATATACCAAAGCTTTTGACAAAAAGCAAGGGCTGATCCCTTTCTTGTGGATGAAAAATACCTTTTTTGCCAATATCCGGTGGAACAAGCGGTTATATCCCCTGAACTGCTGTTTGATAATGACCCTTCTGACCGCGGTTTCCACCGTTTTAAAGATAAAATAACGGAGGGAGGTTCCTCCCCCCGTTATTTTTTAGAGCCCGGGCTTTATAACCTGCCGGTTATTTGTAAACTTTCACAGTGAAGAAGCCGCTCATATCTGCATTGTCCAGAACGTAGACGGCGCGGTCATTCCAGTACTTGTGATAATCAGCTGCTTCCTCAGCCGAAGCCTTGCCTGCGGCTAATTTCTTCCCCATGGCTGTACGCGCCGGGGTGGGCAGGGGGGTGATGACGACCAGGTTGAATTTAACCCCTACCTTTGCGCCCGTATCCAAACGGGTGAAGATCCATTCCCGCATGGGGGGTAGTTGTTTGGTCGGTACTGCTGAGTACATCATCTTATTCTGACGGACGAAGAGATCATTTGCTTTGCCAAACTCCGAGCCGATGAAACCGGTTTTGGGCGCGGCGCCGGTAATATAGGTGATGATATCGCCAAAGACGCCAACGAACCATTCGTCCTCCGCGCCTGGCGCCTCCACTGCGATTTGTCCGCGCACAGGAACTTCCCCATTCGGATAAAGCGCTTCCAGCGCCTTTTTGGTGATCGTCCAGGCGCCGGTTGTGGCGCCGCACGAATGCCCTGCCAGCTTGACGGCCTCTTCATAATAGTAGGGAACCGGTTTCTGAGACTGCCCAAAAATCTGGAAGTAAGGCTCCTTCATCAAAATGGGAGGCACTTCACGGATGTAAGCCTGATCCCAGGCGAAGTTATCCGGTGTACCGGCAGCGGTCCCCGATACAATGGACTCCGGCGCTTCCGCCAGACCTTCATTATAAAGAGTGACGTTGAAAAAGCCATCCATGTCAGCATTATCAAGAACAAACAACGCCCTGTCATTCCAATATTTTACGTAATCCCCGGCTTCTTCAGGGGTGGCTGCGCCTTTTGCCAGTTTGGCGCCCATTGCCTGGCGTTCTTCTGTGGCAATCGGGGTGATGACCGCAAGGTTGAAGTTGACGCCAACTTCCCGGCCCGTATCCAGGCGGGTAAAGATCCATTCCATCTTTGGCGGGAGCGTGCCGGTAGGCGCATCGGGGTAAATCATTTTGTTCTGGCGCACAAACAGATCATTGGTCTCGCCGAACTCCGCGCCGATGAAGCCGGTTTTGGGAGAAGCGCCGGTAATGGAGGCGATGATCTCACCGAAGACGCCCACAAACCATTCATCTTCCGCGCCGGGGGCTTTCACCGCGATCTGGCCGCGCACCGGGAGTTCCCCCTCCGGATAGAGCGCTTCGAGCGCCTTTTTGGTAATTATCCATGCACCTGCTGTTGCCCCGCAGGAATGACCGGATAATTTGACTGCTTCTTCATAGTAGTAGGGAACAGCTACTTTTGACTGGCCAAAAATCTTGTAGTACGGTTCGACCATCAAAATAGGGGGAACTTGAGAGATGTAGTCCTGATCCCAGATGCTCTCTTTTACCTCTTCAGTGGGCGGCGGGGACACTTCTGTAGGTGCTGCTTCCGTAGGAGAAGCGGGTTTTTCCACCGGTGCGGCCGTTGCGGGCGGTGGGGTATTCGGCGCGGCTGCCGGGGGCTTCGTGGGGGAAGCGGGGGCGCACGCGGTGAGTATAAAAACGGCTATCAGCAATAGTGCACATACAACAGATAACTTTTTCATCTTTTTCTCCTTATAAAATAAAATTAACTGCATGGTTTGCAGTTGGTATACCCCGGTCAACGTGTGCATACTGGTGAAGGACGTATGATCTTCGGTTCCAGGAAATGATGTTCGTGAGGAAATGGCAGCAAGGCACGCGCAAAACCTTCCATGCCAGTGATCGTGATCGCAGGACCACAAATTTCATAATGAACCCCTGAATGAATTGAACTAATTATCGGAAAGTTTCTTCAGGATTACTTTGCTTTAAGGCAAATGCTGTTTTGCATGGTTTTGGCTTTTGCTGTGTGTGTTAGCCCGCAGGGCTTCGTTCAAAAAAGGCAGAGAAGTAACCAAAAGCCGGGCTTCTTTCCCGTCAATTTTCCAGGCGCCAGAACATTGGCGAACAAGCATGCACGCGGGGCAACGGTTACAAACCCAGCCGCAGGCTTCGACCGGCTCAACCTCACAGTTTGGGCTGCGGTTTTGAGTTGAAAACCAACCGGAGTTATGCCGAACTATTGCCATGTTCGCAGCCACTTTAAGCTGTAAAGTGTGGGTGCATAATCCCTTAATGAGAATTAAGGTAAAAGTTGTAAAAAATGATATAATGCGTAATTGCATTCTGCCAAGAAGTTTTGAAGTTGTACAGAAAGCAACGCATAAACTGTTCAGAGCTATTTCAAGTAATACTTTAAAAATGGAGGTTGATGTAATGAAGAGACGTCTTTTCACTGTATTGATGGCTGTTACCATTGTGTCTTTGTTGGCAGCCTGTGCGCCAGCCGCGACGCAAGCGCCTGCAGCGGCAGAGCCCACGAAAGCGCCTGCAGCGGCAGAGCCCACGAAAGCGCCTGCAGCAGCAGAACCCACCAAGGCAGAGGCGCCCAAGGAAACAGCGTTCAAAGCCGGTTTATTGGCGCCAGGCCCCGTTAATGATGGCGGTTGGAACCAGACGGCCTATGAAGCCTTAAAAAAGATGGAAGCCGACCTGGGAGCGGAAATCAGCTATGTTGAGACCGAGCAGTCCCCCGCGGCCTTCGAGAAGGCCTTCCGCGATTTTGCTTCGCAGGGCTATACATTCATCCTCGGTCACGGCAACGAATACACTGACGCCGCACTGACTGTCGCCCCTGAATATCCCAACACCTTCTTCTTCCTTTCCAGCAGCCGCCAGTGGGATCCTAAGGTGCCCAATGTCGTCGGCCTGAACTCCGATTCCAGCCAGCCGTGCTATGTCTTTGGCTATATCGCCGCCAAGATGGGCAAAGGCGCCGGTCTGATCGGTGGGATGGAAATCCCTCCGATTTCCGAGTCCTTCACTGGTTTTATCAACGGAGCGAAAGCTGCTGATCCCAACTTCCCCGTAAAAGAAACCTACCTGGGCAACTGGACGGATACCGCGGCTGCCAAGGAAGCTGGAATTAGCTATGTTGACGGCGGCGCCGATTTTCTGCTTGGCAACGCCGACTTTGCCACCAACGGTGTCTTCCAGGCGATGGCTGAAAAGAATGTAAATGGTTTTAGCCTGTTCGGTGATAACACCGATAAAGCCCCCAAGAGCATTGTTGCCAACTACATCCTGGATTACGGCGAGGGCTTGGTGGAACTTGCTGCACAGGTCAAAGCGGGCACCTTTAAGCCGACCAGCAACTATGAGTTCGGGCTGAAAGATTCGAAAGTTATCTGGTTCACCTACAATGACAACGCTGCCAACCCCGTACCTGCTGACCTGCGCAAAGAGGTGGAAGATTTGGTCAAGAAGATCGAAAGCGGCGAAATTAATACACTGGCCAAATAATCTTTCTGAGTGATTGTAAGCTGAGCAGAATGCCTGTCAGGCTGCCGAAAATTTTTATCTCGGCAGCCTGTTTTTTCCCTGTCGCAAATTGTTCGTTGAGAAAACGAGTTGGGCTTTTTTAACCCATTCTCCGGAGTGTGCTCATTACCGGAGAATTATTTACGGGCAACACACAGTTTGGCAATATTATGAGATAATCGCTTAGTAGTCAGAAAAAAGAGGAGAGAGAGGGAAGAGAACTATGGATTGGGCGAATCTTCGAACAAGGTTGACCAAAATGCTCCGTAGTGTCTGGTCGCCGTTTGCAGCCATTCCGATTGCATTGCTCTTGGGCGCGTTGGTGCTGCTGGCGGCGGGATATAACCCCATCACAGCGTATGAGGCGATGTGGCAGGGGGCATTCAAAGACCGCACTGCTTTTACAGAAGTGCTGATTAAGGCTACACCTCTCATGTTTATCGGCGTCGGGCTTGCTGTGGCTTTTAAATGCAGCATCTGGAACATCGGCGCCGAAGGTCAGTTTTACGCCGGAGCCGTCATGGCAACGGTTACCGGGATTTACCTGGGCGACCTGCCGCGCCTCATCTTGATACCGCTGGTTTTAATCATGGGAACTGCCGGAGGTGCACTTTGGGGGATGCTGGCTGCTTACCTGAAGAACCGTTTTGGCGCCAGTGAAGTGGTTACGACCATCATGTTGAATTATGTTGCCATTTATATCACCGGTTATCTGGTGACCGGCCCGATGATTGAGACCAAGGGGCTCTTCCCGCAGACCCCTAAAATCAGCGAAGCCGCCTGGCTGCCGCGCTTTTTACCGCCCACCCGCCTGCATATCGGTTTTATCATTGCAGTTTTGGTGGCGGTCTTACTTTACATCCTGATCTTTAAAACCAGTATCGGGTATACCATCCGGGCGGTGGGTATCAACCCGATTGCTGCCCGCTATGCCGGTATCAACGTTAAAAGAAATATTCTGCTGGCGATGGGCATCAGCGGCGGCGCGGCCGGGCTGGCTGGTGCGGTGGAGGTGTCGGCAATTTCGTACCGTCTGTACCAATTGATTTCCCCCGGGTTTGGGTTTGATGGCATCGCGGTGGCGCTGCTGGTTAACAACAACCCCCTGGGCGTCATTTTCTCCAGCTTTTTGTTCGGCGCGCTGCGTTCTGGTGCTGAAGTGATGATGATGACCGCCAAGGTACCCTCGGTGCTGGTAAGCCTCATCCAAGGGTTCGTCATTCTGTCGGTGGTGGCTTTTGGCGTCTACCGCGTTACAACTGTAGAGAAAGAGGAGTGAGATAAATCATGGACCTCCTGCCTGGTATTTTATTCCTTCAAAGTATTCTTGCAGCTACCTGGCGCATGGCAACCCCCATCCTGTATGCCGCCGTGGGTGAGGTGTTTACCGAGCGCTCCGGTGTGTTGAATATTGGTCTTGAGGGCGTCATGCTGATCGGCGCGTTTGCCGGCTATTCGGTTGCCTTTGAATCGGGTAATTTGGTGTTGGGTCTGCTGGCCGCAATTTTAAGCGGTATCCTCAGCGGGCTGATCTTTGCCCTCTTTACCGTCACCATTAAAGCCAATCAGATCGTCGTGGGCGCGGCGTTCAATATGATCGGCGCGGGCATCACGGGGGTTCTCTACCGCGTTTTCTATGCAGAGAGCGGCAAAGTTCTCAGTCTCAAGACCTTTCAGCCTTTTCAAATTCCCTTTCTGGGGGATATCCCCTTCCTGGGGGAGGTTTTATTCAACCAAAATATCATGGTATATGCTACTTTGCTGGTGGTGCCGTTAGCTTCTTTCATCCTTTATAAGACTGCCTTTGGGCTTTCCATCCAGGCTGTCGGCGAACATCCTAAAGCGGCCGATACGGTCGGCATCAATGTTCCCCGTATGCGCTACTTCGGCATTCTGATCGGGACGACGATGGCTTCCATTGGCGGCGCTTTCCTCGTCCTGGCATACGCTGACCAGTTTGTTGAAGGCATTGTGACCGGGCGCGGGTTCATCGCCTTGGCGGTGGTCGTCTTTGGGAGCTGGTCTCCCTGGGGCGCGATGGGCGCTTCCCTGCTGTTCGGTGTCTTTTACGCCTTGCAGCTGCGCATTCAGGCGATGGGCAGTGTCCTCATCCCCTACCAGTTCCTGCAGGCTCTGCCGTATGTGGTGACCATTATCTTCCTCATTGGCCTCACCAAGCGGCGTGTGCAATCGCCCAAGGCCCTGGGTGTGCCGTACAAATAGGAGACCGCTGCAATGAAAGATTGTATTGTTCGTATGGAAAATATTGTCAAGAGCTTCGGAAGTGTGCGCGCCAGCCGCGGCGTCAACCTGGAAGTTTGCCCCGGCGAGATTCACTGCCTGCTCGGGGAAAACGGCGCCGGCAAAACGGTTTTAATGTCCATCCTTTATGGCCTCTACCAGCCCGATTCCGGTGATATTTATTACAAAAACAAAAAAATTACAATCGGCAGCCCAAAAGATGCCATTAATCTGCGCATCGGCATGGTACACCAGCACTTTATGCTTGTGCCCACCCTGACCGTCGCGGAGAATATTGTCCTCGGGCAGTACCCGGCCTGGAAGGTCCTCAGTGACATGCCAGCCATTCAGGAGAAGATTTATCAGTTAAGCAAGGAGTTTGACCTGAACGTCCACCCCGAAGCGCTGGTGCAAGACCTCTCTGTGGGCGAACAGCAGCGGGTGGAAATCCTCAAAGCGCTCTATCACGGCGCCGACCTGCTGGTTTTGGATGAGCCAACCGCCGTCCTCACGCCGCAGGAGTCCGAGCACCTCCTCAGCTTCCTGCGCGAGCTGGCGGACAAGGGCCTCACCATCCTTTTTATTACCCATAAACTTGAAGAAGTCATGCAGGTCAGTGACCGCGTTACGATCCTGCGGGATGGGAAGGCGATCGCTACGGTTAACACCTCTGAGACCAACCCGCGTGAGCTTGCACGCATGATGGTCGGGCGTGACGTATTGATGGAACTGATGAAGAAAGAAGGCGAATCGGGTGAGGTGATCTTTTCGGTGCGCAACTTGAATGTCAAAGATGAGAAAGGCCTGCCTGCGGTTAAGAACCTCTCTTTGGAAGTACGCGAGCGCGAAGTGGTCGGCATTGCCGGTGTCTCCGGCAACGGGCAGACTGAGCTGGCGCTGGCATTGGCGGGCCTGGTTGAGAGCCAATTTGATGAGATTATTCTGAATAAACATAGCTTGACACAAAAAGACCTCAGCCGGTTAAATCACCTGGGGATGGCACACATCCCCGAAGACCGGCAGAAGATGGGGCTGATCCTGCCTTTTTCAGTCAGCGAGAACTTTATCGCTGAGACCTACCGGAATGAACCCTTTTCTAAAAAAGGATTTTTGCAGTTTCGTACGATCAAAGACTATTCCAACATGCTGGTCAAGAAGTTTAGCATCCGGGTGGGCGATGTGGACGAAGCGATCGCCAATCTTTCTGGCGGGAATCAGCAAAAGGTGGTGGTGGCCCGCGAGTTGGACCGCCGCCCCAAGTTTTTACTTGTCAACCAGCCGACGCGCGGTATTGACATCGGCGCGACGGAATTCGTCCGCCAGCAGATCCTGGCAGAGCGCGATGCCGGTTCAGCAATTTTACTGATTTCCACTGATCTGGAGGAGATTTTTGCCCTCAGCGACCGCATTCTGGTGATGTATGAGGGCAGGATTATGGGCGAAGTGCCGCCCGACCACAACCGTGTGGAGGAAATCGGCTTGATGATGGCGGGCAAGACCGAAGCAACCGCCTGAGCGCCCAAACTTCATCATAGGAGGGAATCATGTCTCATAACGTGTTGTATATCACCCACCGGGGGGAACGCCACCAACAGTCCGCTTTGGCTGGTGCGCCGGCAGATTTGAACGTTACCATGCTGCGTGACCCATCAAAGCAGGAGATTATCCAGAACCTGGGCGGCAAGGAATTTCTGATCACCGAGCGCATGGAGACGATTGACGCTGATATCATCGCCGCCGGGACAGACCTGCGCCTGATTCAACGGCTGGGTTCACAAGTTTACGATATTGACCTGGACGCCGCCCGGCAAGCCGGAGTGGCGGTGTGTTATGCCCCCATCCGTATGACTGTGATGGTGGCGGAACATATGATGACGCAGATGCTCGCGCTCTCAAAACGCCTGCGCGAATCAATGTACATCATCTCCCTGGACAAAGAATGGGGAATGCCCCCAACGGAGTGCGATGAAGACCAGTTTGTGGTCAATTTCACCTCGCGGCAGAACATTGGGGCGTTGTATAAAAGCACGGTGGGCATTGCCGGCTTTGGCGAGATCGGTATTGAACTGGCGCGGCGTTTACGCTGTTTCGAGACCACAGTGCTTTACAACAAGCGCAACCCTCTTTCCAAATATGCTGAAGCAGATTTGAAAATCGCCTATGTGGACATGGACGAGCTTTTGAGGCGGAGTGATTACGTTGCCATGCTGCTGCCCTATGCACCGGAGGTGGTTGGTATTGTGAATAGAGAATTTATTCAGAAAATGAAGCCCGGCGCGTGCATCGCGAGCTGCGGCGCCAGCGGTATTTTTAACGAGGCGGATGTCGGCGCAGCCCTTGCCTCCGGCTATTTGGGCGGCGTGGCGACGGACACCTTCGCCTGGGAGCCTGTGCGGCGCGACAGCCCCCTGCTTGCTGCCGCGAAAAACCCCGAAGCGAACATCGTTCTCACACCGCACACCGCCACCGGCAGCGTTGACCCGGCTTCGGAGCCCGACCGCACCGAAGACTACGCCAATCTCGTGCGTCTGCTCAACGGGCAGCCGCTCGACTATCGAGTGGTGTAAGGCTGCGACTGCTCCTCGCTCCGTCCGGCGGAACGAGGAGTTTTATTATTAATTCCAACCCGCTTTTTCCCGACATTCTGAATTTTCTCCCCTGCTGCCACTCCAGGCGGCGGATTCCCGCTCGGCGGGGGGCTTTGCCGCCGGAGAGAAAATACATCCCGTAAAAAATAGAAATAAAAGTTTGTAGAATAGGAAACAGAATAGGGGTGATATATGGGAGGTGATTTGGTATATAATAAATTCAGGTCTTGACAAAAATCCCCGATATGCGATAAGCTATATGTCTGACAATCTTCGCCTCCCCCTAACAAAAGGCCCTATATGTCTGACAAAGAAAACCAGGAAATGACAGATGAATGGCCCATCTCCCATAGAGTTTGCGTCGCAGGATACATCTGCCCAGGTTTGGAAGGGTTAAGAGAAAACCTCAAATCTTTGTCCATGAGGTGCGGCAACCCATAGCCCGGCGCTGACTCTTCATAACTATTTCAAAAGAAGAGAAAGGAGGCACCCCAAAAGAAACAAGACCTAAAAAAAACAGAAGAGAACCAAACATACGGAAAGAACCAGAACCATTCACTTATTTAAGGAGAAAGAAAAATGAAGAAGTTGATGTTCAGTTGTGGCATATTGGTCATCGCGGCGATGATTTTAACGGCCTGCCAGAGCGCTCCCGCTGCAACGTCTGCTCCTGAAGGAGAAAAGCAGACGAAAGTGGCGATGGTCCTGCCAGGATTGAAAACCGACGAGGCTTTCAACCAGTACACTTACGAAGGCATGATGCGGGCTGCAAAAGAGTTCAACCTTGAAACTGCTTACAGAGAAGAGGTGAAACAGGACGAGCAGACCGAGATTATCCGTCAGTTTGCCCAACAAGGATACAATATCATCATCGGACAGGGCGGTCAATTCGGTGAAGCGCTCCAAACAGTGGCAAAAGAATTTCCTGATCAAAAATTCATCTTTAGCGTTGCAACCGATACCGGCGGCGTCCCCAACCTGACGGCCGCCACAGTGAGCTACAGCCACGCTGGATACCTTGCCGGTGTAATGGCTTGCTATACGACCAAAACCAACAAGGTTGCCATGATTTTGGGCGAGTGGTACGATCCCCACAAGCAAATGTGGGATAGTTTCCAGAAGGGTCTTAAAACCTGTGGCAAGGACATTGAAGCAAACGCGGTTACCACCGGCTCATGGTCGGACGTTAACAAGGCGCGCGAGGCTTCGCTGGCATTGGTTGCTGACGGCACCGATGTACTCTTCCCCTGCCTGGACGCCGCCTTCGTCGGTGTGCTGACGGCTGCGCAAGACTCCAAGGACGTCCAGGTTGTTGGCGGCGTCATTGACATGGCTCCCATTGCACCCAAGGTTGTGGTTGGCAGTGTTGTCTTCAACTGGGACGAACTCGGCTATCAAGAGGCTGCCGGGATGCTTGTTGACGGCAAATCCCATGTCTTGGGGATGTCGGAAAATGGCATAAAGCTTGTCACCAATGACCTGCTCTCCGCCGATGGCAAAGCATCTGCAGAAAAGGCCGTGGAAGACCTCAAGGCCGGCAAAGTAGACGTCGCCCCGTAATCGGGTGCATGTATAGCTTTTACAACGTCGCGAGGCGAAGGGAAATGACAGGGTGCACTTCGATTAAAGAAGCACCCTGTCATAGCGCAATATATTGACCGGCTATAAACGGCGCTGTGTGTTTCGCTCCTGTGTTTCCCACAGCGCCGGATTTTCAGAACAAGCCAGTTAAGTTCCACTCAGCCGCCAGCTCCGGAGAGAGGGCGATCCTGCGGGGAAAGTATCGTTCTTGTAAAGTGACTCAAACCCTAATCGAACAGTCGCTTTGAGGCCTGATGCGAGCAAAGGATGTGTTTATGACACAAAATGATAAAATCGCAATGCGCATGGAGGGGATTACAAAACGTTTTCCCGGAGTCTTAGCCAACGATCGGATCAGCCTTGAGTGCCGGAAGGGCGAAGTGCTTGGGCTGCTAGGCGAAAACGGCGCGGGTAAGACAACCCTGATGAACATCTTGTACGGGCTGCACCAACCTGACAGCGGCAAGATCTTTATCAACGGCAAGCAAGTCACAATTGAGTCTCCTGCCAAAGCAATTGAACTCGGTATCGGTATGGTTCACCAGCATTTTAAGCTGGTGGATACGCTCACCGCTTTGGAGAATGTGATTCTGGGTATTCCTTCGGAGCACCCCCTTGTTCTTGATCTTGCACCTGCCCGCAAGCGATTTTTGGCTCTCTGTGAGGAGTACGACTTGTATGTAGACCCCTCGGTGGAGGTCTGGAGGCTCTCGGTGGGCAAGCAGCAGTGGCTGGAAATCCTCAAGGCGTTGTACCGGGACGCCAGATTGCTTGTACTGGATGAACCAAGCGCTGTGCTTACGCCTGCCGAAGGAGAGCAGCTCTTTAAAGCCATCCGTAAATTAACCGCGGAGGAACGCTCGGTTATTTTTATCAGCCACAAATTTGGTGAGGTGCTGGAAATTACCGATCGCATTACTGTTATCCGCGACGGGCATGTGGTTGGTACCGTGCCGACGAAGGAAGCAACCTATCCGGAACTGGCTCGCATGATGGTGGGACGCCCGGTAGCCATGGACCGTAAATCCCGGCCTCTCGCGGCAAAAAAAGACCCTATCCTGGTCATGGAGAATGTCGAAGCCATGAGCGACCGGGGACTCCCGGCGCTCAAGAATATTAATCTGACCCTTCACCCCGGCGAGATTGTAGGGGTGGCGGGTGTGGATGGCAATGGCCAGCTTGAGTTGGCTGAATGTATTGTTGGCATGCGAAAGCGTACAAGTGGGACAATTCGCATACAGGGTCTCAACGTGGATCATGTGATGGACGACCCTTCCTTTGTGGGGTATATTCCTGCAGACAGACAAAAGGTGGGTCTCTTTCTGGCGCTTACCGTGGCAGAGAATCTTATTGTCAAGGATTATTATAAAGCGCCCTTCGCGCGCAAGAGTGTGCTGCGATACAGCGCCATTCGTCAACACGCTAAAGATTTGATCAAGGATTACAATATCAAGACTCCCTCCGGTGAGGTTGAGGTGGCAAATTTGTCAGGAGGAAACCAGCAAAAGGTTGTTATTGCGCGTGAACTGAGCGACCAGCCTGCCCCGGTTGTCGCCTCTCAAGCGACCCGCGGGCTCGATCTGGGCGCAGTGGAAAGCGTGCATAATTTTTTGCTTGCTGAACGCGAGCGCGGCGCGGCTGTGCTCTTCATTTCCACAGAATTGCAAGAGGTAATGTCGCTCAGCGACCGCATCATCGTCATGTTCCGCGGCGAAGTGATGGGCGAGGTGGATGGTAACACCGCGGATGTGGACACAATTGGTCAGATGATGCTTGGAGAAACGGCGGAGGTGTCAGCATGAAGAACGAGAAACAGCCGAGGTTCCTTTCCCTGCCCGGTATTGGAGATCTTGCCCTTTCCGGGGTGCGGCCTCTTATCGGTATCTCTCTGGGCTTGCTTGCTGGCGCGGTGCTAATTGCTATCTCCGGTGTGAATCCGTTTACCGCATATGTGGCTATGCTGCAGGGGGCTTTGGGCAGTCCACAGGCAATTGCGAATGTACTTGTCCGCGCCTCACCCCTCCTCCTCGGTGGTGTGGGCGTTGCGCTCGGCATTAAAGCCGGATTGTGGAATGTGGGGATCGAAGGGTATATGTATGCAGGAGCGATTGGCGCCACATGGGTGGGAATTGCCGCTCTTCCGGTATCACCCCTCGTGCATATCACGCTTGCAATCCTCGCGGCGGGGGTTGTTGCTGTAATCTGGGGGGTGGCGCCTGCATACCTGCGAGCCTACCGGGGGGTAAATGAGGTTATTTCAACCATCATGATGAATTATGTGGCTATTTTTTTGGTCAGTTACCTGGTGCACGAGCCCCAGCCAATGGCAGAACCTGGAAGCTTCTTTCCGATGTCGCTCCAGCTTGCCCCCACAGCCAGACTGCCGATCCTGTTGAGGGGCAGCAGCCTGCACCCCGGTTTTATTATCGGGTTGGCTGCCTGTATTCTCTTCTACCTTATCCTTCGCTTCACACCTTTTGGTTTTCGCACGCGCATGTTGGGGGTGAACCCGGTGGGGTCGCGCTATGCAGGGGTGAATGTAAAGCGCCAGATCCTTTTTGTGCTTTTGATTGGCGCGCTGGCGGGGGGCGTGGCGGGTGCAGTCGAAGTCATGGGATTGAAGGGACGGTTGTACATGGATTTCGTGGCTGGTGTTGGCTATGAAAGCGTGGCTGTGGCGCTCCTTGCAGCGGGAAACCCCCTGGGTGTCATCGCCAGCGCGCTGTTCTTCGCGGCGTTGAAAGCTGGCGGCGCGACGATGTCCATTCAGACGGGCGTTGGAGGACCGATGACAATTATTATCGAAGCGCTGTGTGTCATTTTTGTGATTGGGGTAGGATACAGCGAACGGAAGCGCCTGACGCGAGCGGATAAAGCGGTAAAAGGGGATGAGGAGGTGAAACACAATGTCGCCTGATATGATTATTGACTGGTTGCAAGCTACGCTGCGCTGGGGGGCGCCCTTGATACTGGTTGCCATGGGCGAAGTGTTCGCCGAGCGGTCAGGGATCATTAATGTTGGAATTGAGGGCATCATGCTCACCGGGGCTCTCGCAGGGATTGCTGTCAGTTTCTTTACCGGGAATGTTTTCCTGGCGTCAATTGGCACCATGCTCCTTGGCGCTTTGCTTGGGCTGGGAGTTGCTTATTTGACGGTTTCCCGCAGGACCAATCAGGTTGTCACCGGTCTTATGGTCAACCTTGCCGCGCTCGGTGGAACTAATCTTTTATTCGCCTTGCTATCAGAGTCCCGCCACGAGCGTGTTGCCACTTTTCCTCTGCTATTTCCGGCCAGCTTTTCGGAAATTCCGGTCATTGGCCCCATACTTTTTCGTCAGCCGGTGAGTACGTGGTTCGCCTTGATCCTGCCCTTCTTTGCTGCTTATTTCCTCTATCGCACGGATTGGGGGTTAAATGTGCGCGCGGTGGGCGATAACCCAAAAGCAGCCGCGACGGCAGGTCTGCCGGTGATCAAGCTGAAGTACGAGGCGGTCATTTTGAGTGGAATCTTTGCCGCCCTGGGCGGCGCTGCGCTGACTCTCAGCGAGGTGGGATACTTTGCCTCCGGAGGTATGACTGCCGGGCGTGGATTTGTTGTTCTGGCGGCAGTGGTTGTGGGCGGCTGGGACCCGGTCAGGGTGGCGTTGGCCTGCCTGGTGTTTGGCGCAGCGGATGCTGCTCAACTGCGCATGCAGGCGATGGGCTCCACCATCCCGTACCAGTTCTTGCAGATGTTACCCTACGTTATCACCCTGATTGCACTTGCAGGGTTGGTTGGCCGTACACGCGCGCCGAAGACTTGGGGTGCGCCTTACGATCCAGCGGATATCTAACGTATCCCATACCCCGCCGGCAAGCCAAAGCTGCCGGCGGGGTTCTTCTTTTCAGGCAAGGAAGTTCCGGGGATCGGCTTGCTCAAGCGTCGCCGATCCCCTTATTTGCCCCGAAGGATAAGTTGAAGGAAAACCCAATCTTTCGCTGCACAGGAGGAGAAACAGATGAAATTGAATCGGGAGCGGGAGGAAGAGGTCATCCGTTTTACGCAGGAGATGGTTCGCTGCCCCGGCTTCTCAGGGGATGAGAGCGCAACCGCCGCGGTTGTTGCCCGGCAGATGAAAAAACTCGGATTTGACACGGTGGAAGTGGACCGCTGGGGGAGCGTGATTGGCGTCCGCCGCGGAGCCCGACCCGGCCCTACATTTGTCTTTGATGGACACATGGATGTTGTGCCGATCCACATGCCGGAGCTTTGGCGGTGCGAGCCGTACGGTGCTGAAATTGCCGATGGCAAAATCTGGGGGATTGGTACATCTGATATGAAGAGCGGGCTCGCCGCTTGCCTGTGTGCGGCAGCTTTTGTTGACCGCGCGGAGATTGCCGGGACGATTGTGGTCACAGCCACAGTCGCTGAGGAGCTTATGATCGGGCGGGGCTTGGGCAAGATATTGGAAGGGCGCAAGGTGGATGCTGTGATGACTTGCGAACCGACAAGAGCGAAACGGCTCGCGGTGGCGGGTGTTGGCCGCACCACAGTGGAAATGAGCGTGCATGGGCTTGTGGCGCACAGCTCTCAACCGCACCTCGGCGATAACGCCGTCTACCGGGCGATGGACGCCAGTGAGCGCATTCGAAAGATGCCCCGGCGGCAGGATGCCTTCTTCGGCACGGATGTAATCGAACTTGTCGAAATCAAATCCCGACCCTCCCCCGGTAACGGATCTGTTCCCGATCACTGTTGGGTGTTGTGGGAATGCCGCCTGTTTCCCGGAGAGACCCGCGAGACCTTCTTGAATCGTTTTCACGCGGCCATTAAGGGTTTTCACGGCGCAGAGAAGGTGAATTTGAAAATCGGCCGGATTGTAATTGACTGCTATACAGGTGAACGTCTTGACTGCGAAGACTTCCTTAAGGCCTGGACGACACCGCCAGAGGAGCCCTTTCGCAAACTCGTTGAGCAGGCGCTCCTCCAAACCGGTATCCAGGCCGAACCGGTCATCTTCCGCGGTTGTACCAATGCCAACATCAGCGCTGGCGAAATGGGTATTCCCTCGCTCGTCTATGGGCCGGGCAATCTCGATTTGGCCCATAAGCCCAACGAACATGTTGAAATTGAAGAATTGCTGCTCAGCGTCAAAGCCTATGGCCGGATGATTGAGCTTATGGACCAATACGGGTGACAGTTTTGCCTGCATGCCCACTCCTGTTTTGAAAAATAGAGATGGAAGGAGTGGGACGCGCGCCAGCCGGGTGCAGCAGCATGGGAGGAGGATTATATGTCGGAATGTAGAGCGTTGGTAACCCTTACCTCGGAAGAATCGAAACGGCTGATTGCGAAAGGGATCGCCGCTTTACCGGTTGTGCAAAAGGCAAAGGAGAGGGGGATCATCGGGTTGTGCGTATGCAGTTCGGCAAAATATGTTGCTGAAGAACTTTTGGGCGAACCACTGCCAGCTTTCGCTCCCTATATCTGTGGCTTTATCAACCGTCAGGGGGCGTTTGCGGTCGCGGATGACAAGGCAGGGAAGCAGCTCGCTCTCGTCAGGGGAGAAGCTGTCTGGCTTAATTGGCCCGAGGAAAACCTGGCAAGATATGTCAGAACCATGAATTTCCATGATGTGATCATCAAAAGTGGCAACATTTTGGATACAAACCGCAAAGCGGGGACGCTGGTGGGCTTATCGAATGGGGGCGAATATGGCAAGTATCTTCCTTATATCCTGGCGCGCGGTATCACTTTGATCGTGCCGATGACGCTGAACAAATCGGTGCCTTATTTGCTTGAGGAAATTATGCCGGAGATGGGTATCACCAAAATTTCCCCGCAGCGCGCTCAGGGTGAACCGTGCGGGATGCTGCCCTTGCCTGGACTGGTTGTCACGGAGTGTGATGCACTTGCAACCCTTGCAGATGTAAGAGCGCTTCCGGCCGCGATGGGGGGAGTAGGGGAGGGGCTGGGCACTGTGACCTTGCTGCTGATTGGACAGGAACGGAACATAGAGAAGGCCTGGACTCTCGTGGAATCCATCAAAGGAGAACCTCACCTGGAGGGACCTGCACCGTCTGCTGTCTATGAAGCAGATGAACATGAGAGTTCATAGAGGGCGGCTGACTTGCAGATTGTATTCCGTTTTACTTTACCCAGCCTGCACATTTCCCATATTTTCTCCTTTGTTTGAGAATTAAATTTGGTATAATTTATCTTATTACCATACTTTATGAGGAGACCTCAGAATGAAGCGTTTGTTTGTTGTCGTTGCTCTTGTGTCCATGCTCGCGGTTGCGGCTTGCTCTCCGGCAGCCCCCGCCGCGCCCACGGATGCCCCCAAGAAAGCCGAAGACTTTAAGGTCGGGCTGCTCAGCCCTGGCCCTGTTAACGATCAAGGCTGGAACCAGATGGCCTACGACGCCCTTAAACAGATGGAATCAAAGCTGGGCGTGAAGACGAGCTATGTTGAACTGAGCGAATCGCCGGCGGAATTTGAAAAAGCTTTCCGCGATTACGCCAATCAGGGCTACCAGATGGTGCTCGGACACGGCAGCCAGTTTCAAGACGCCGCGATCGCGGTTGCCAAAGACTTTCCCAACACCTACTTCTTCCTCTCCGGCAGCCGGTATGACGGCCCTGCTGAAGGCAATCCCAATGTGATTGGACTGAACATCGAGTCCAGCCAGGCGTTCTACGTGTTCGGTGTGATTGCAGCCAAGATGGGAAAGGGCGGCGGTGTTATTGGCGGACAGGAGATCCCTCCGATCGTCGAGACCACTACCGGCTTCACCAATGGTGCAAAATCGGTTGATCCGAACTTTAAGGTAAGCATTACTTACCTGGGCAACTGGACGGACATTGCCGCAGCGAAAGAAGCTGCCATCAGCATGGTTGACGGCGGGGTTGATTTTCTGCTGGCGGATGCTAACATTGCCGGAAACGGCGTTTACCAGGCCATCGGCGAGAAAGGGGTGTGGGGCTTTGGCACCTATATCTCCGCTGACCAAGCCAACGATTTTTCGATGGCGCCCGGCCACATTTTGGCCAACTATGTCAATGATTACGGCGCGGGTCTGGTCAACATCGCCGAGAAGCTGAGCAAGGGCGGCTGGACACCCGAAGGCAACATTGGATTTGGATTAAAAGACTCCAACGTGCTGTATATCACCTATAATGACAGCGCCGAGAACCCCATCCCTGCTGATGTAAAGCAGGCGGCGGAAGAGGCCATCAAAAAGATCACCAGCGGCGAGGTTAAC
>JADLFQ010000021.1 GCA_020845515.1 Anaerolineaceae bacterium
AATGTGGCCGCTGATCCCGTCGCCGTCAACGTCGTTCTGCGGGTCGTTGGGGAAGGGGTCACAGGCGTCGCCCATGCCGTCGCCGTCGGTGTTGGTCTGGGCGGGGTTGGAGACGGTCGGGCAGTTGTCAATGTGGCCGCTGATCCCGTCGCCGTCAACGTCGTTTTGCGGGTCGTTGGGGAAGGGGTCGCAGGCGTCGCCCATGCTGTCGCCGTCGGTGTTGGTCTGGGCGGGGTTGGAGACGGTCGGGCAATTGTCAATGTGGCCGCTGATCCCATCGCCGTCAACGTCGTTTTGCGGGTCGTTGGGGAAGGGGTCGCAGGCGTCGCCCATGCTGTCGCCGTCGGCGTTGGCCTGGGAGGGGTTGTAGACCAGCGGACAGTTGTCGCCCGCATCCGCGTCGCCGTCGGAGTCGTCGTCAGGGTCGCAGGCGTCACCGAGGCCGTCGTTGTCATTATCGGCCTGGGAGGGGTTGGAGACAGCCGGGCAGTTATCCTTCGTCGCGGTCAATACGGAAAAGCCGTCGCCGTCCGGGTCGAGCGACCAGGCGGTTTGCGAATCGCCGCTGGTACCACCGATTTGTGTGTTGCTCAAGTCGTTGATATTGGCACAGTTTTGAAAGCTGCTCCAACTGCCGGCGCCGTAGTATGCACCTGTATAGGAACAAACGGAACCCGATTCGTTCACCCAGTAGTTATTCGAGGCGCTGATGGTGTTGCTGTTCTGGTCGTTGAAACTGGTATCCGAATTGCTGCCGAGGTAGAAATTGTTTTCGTGTACCTGCAGGTTGGAACCGGAGCTGGTATAGACCCCGGTTGTGTTGTCTTCGATTCGATTGCGCTGAAGGGTGGTGTTGTCACCTTCAACGCGGATGCCGATCTCGTTATTGTAGATGTTACTGTACTGTACGGTCACGCCATTGTCGCTGTTGCTTCCGACAAACACGCCGATGCCGTCCTGTCCAGAGCTGTTCTCGATGAACTCCTGGATGGTGGAGTTGTTCACGGTGCCCCGGCCGTTATCGAACCAGATGCCGGTAAAGAAGGCAGAACCGCTGTAGGAATCAATCGGGTTGGTATCCACGGCTCCAGCGAGCAGCCGGTTCTCGATTGTCAGGTTCTCGAAGTTGACCAAGGCGTTGCTTGTAACGCGCACCAGCGCATAAACCCGGGTGGATCCAACGGTCCCATACTGGGTGACGGAAGCGGGGGTGCGCAAAGTGCCGCCGGTGGTGGCGCCTTGCAGGGTCAGGTTTTTGTTGATGGTCACCTGCTCGGCGTAGGTGCCGTCAATGACGATGGTGGAACCGGCCGGGGCGGCGGCGATGGCGGCTGCCAGTGGCGTGCTGTTGGTGTTGCAGACGGTGACGACCGGAGCGCACACACCGGTGGCGGAGAAGCCAATCACACTGCCGTCCGCAGCCACGTACCAGGGATCACTGCCACCTTGCAGCGCTTCCGCCGCCTCCTCGGAAGCCAGCGGGACGGGTTCGCCCTCGCTGTCCACCAGGGCGATGCCGTTCTCATCGAGGGTCTCAATGAGTTCCGTCAGGTCACCCTCGCCGGATTCATCCTCTATTGATGGGCCTTGGGGGGGGGCTGCTTCCGGCGGAGCGCCGTCTGCGGGTGGTTCCCCGGCCGGGCTGGTTTCCGCCGGTGTTTCGGTGTCCGACCCCTGTTCTTCGCCGGCATTTGTTTCGCCGGCGGCGGCGTCGCTGGTCAGCGTTGGTTCGGTCTGTGGTGGAAGGGTTTCCTCCGCCATCGCCGGGCTGACGCTCGCCAGCGAAACAAGCACAGTCAGAATGATCGTTAAAGTAAGTAGAAACCGTTTGGTGATTTGGATGTTCATGTGCAATCCTCCCTTGTGAGAGACAAAAAAATCCGGCTAAAATTAATTAGCCGGTTTCGCCATTTGACTTCTCGAATGCTCGCTCTCGAAATCATCCAATGAATGACTTCGCGCAGGCGACCATGTAAAGCACTCGGATCAGCGTCTCATGCAATGTCTATTCAGTTGTAAAGTTCTTTTTAAAATATAATTACATCTTAACAAGAAGTATATTAAAAACAAATAAGTTTGTCAAGCATCAGTTTCTCCACATTTTTTCCTTCCAACCCTCCCTAAAAAACCTCTTTTACAGGGGGAGCGTGTTGAGCGCCTGCGTCTTGCAGCCATCTTAAAAATCCTCCCACCTCTTGTAACGCGCCCGGAATCATGCTATGCTGTATACAGCTTGGGCGGCTTTTCCTTTTACAATTCGGTCCGATAAGAAAGTGCCCGAAACGGGTTGGGGAAAAGGCGTATGCGCCGGTGAGGCATATTGCCGCTGAGGGACACGAGTGTGATCCCTGTGAAGAAGACGGCCGCCAGAGTAGCGGCTCCTGCTTGTAGGCAGGATATGTCAGAGAACCTTCCGTTGTTGAGAAAAAAGCTGCCCATGTTCACTGCAGCGCAGTTGCACAGGAACCAACTGCGCTGCTTTTTTTAAACCTTCCTTTCTTAAAAATCCATTGACAAACCGGCGAATTGAGCGATAATGGGTTAGAATATCCGTTCTATTTATCGCCTTCATTCTACGCGTCCCAGCCGGCACGGCCGGGCGCCCTATGCCATGGAGCTTCGATGACCCGTCTGCTATATTTACCGGATGACAACACCCTCATCCAACTGGATTCCCCTCTCAAACCGGAAGATCTCATTCAAAGCATTGAAAAGAACCTGTGGACTCCCCCTGGATTGGAGGGCGGGCGCAGCCCCGGACGCCTGCAAGCCTTTCGGGCGGGCAGCGCAGTGGTGGTCTGCCCCTCGGTGCATGGCAAAAGCGGCGCCGTCCGGCGGCGCGGCGGGAGCCCGGCTCTCAGCCGCCGCCAGCAGGAGGTCTTGCAGGCGCTGGCTGAAGGCTTGACCAGCCGCCAGATCGCAGCGCGCCTCAAACTATACCCCGGCACGGTAGACCTGCACATCCGCGCCATCAAAGCGCGGCTGGGCGCGAACAACCGCACCGAATCGGTCAGCCGGGCGGCGGCGCTGGGGCTGATTGATCCGGAGGGAAGCCGTTAAGATGCGTGTGAATGGGAAATGTCAAGCCCGGAGGGCGGTGCACAAATAGTGTTCCATCTCATCGGCGATGATTTCAGCCCCGCGGCAGTTCATGTGAATGCCGTCGGTGACGAGATGGAACCCCCGGCGTTTGGAGATGGTCTCATAACTTTCCCTGATAATCTTGCGGGAGAGCACCAGCTCGGCGGAGCGCAGCGCACTGCGGGTGTACTCGCCGCCGTGGGAAAGCCCCAGCGCGAGCAACTCTTCTTCCTGCCGTTCATGCACCGGGATGTAAGCGGCGTCGTACTGGACGGCAATTTCTTGCAGCGCGGCGCTGTACTGCCGGGCGCGTTTGTTGGCTTTGGAGGAAAGATCTTCGCCCACCAGCGGCGGCGAAGCCAGGGCAATGCGTGCAGAGGTTTGTGCCTTTAACTGTCGGGTAATTTCCGCCATGTTGCGGCTGTAGCTTTCCAATGTCGGGCGTTCCGTAATCCCCTTCCAGGCGCGGATGATCCAGTACATCGAGTCGTTGACATCAGCGTTAATGTCATTCGTCCCGATCATGATGATGATAAAATCCGGCTGCAGGGCGATGACATGGTCAATGCGCCGCAGCAGATTGTTGGAAAGGTCGCCGTTGACGCCGGAATTGATAAATTCCAAGCCCTGCGCCCCCAGCCGCTGGCGCAGAAGATCAATATAACTGGCACTGATGACGCTTGCGGTGATGCTGTCACCAAAACATACGATCTGATAAGTGGGGCGTGTTTCCCCTGCGCCTGAAACTTCTTGCGTTTGCGTTGCCTGCACCTTGCTCTCCCACGTAAATTGCTAAGGGTATTATACCCCGGTTACCTTTTTTACCCCCCGGTTTTATGATCTCACAAAGAAAAACTGCTTACTTGTTTTTCTCCTCATATTCGGCCAGAACGCCCAGTAACAATTTGCTCGCGCCGCTTATCAAAATGGAACAGGGTTTTTCGGGAATTCCATACCCTTTTTCTCGCAGTTTCCTGCATTTTGCTGCACCAAATTCCTGGACAAAACGCTCGTAATAGGCCGCGACGAGATGGCGGCATGCGGAATCGTCCTCCTCATTGGATAACCGGCCATGGAGGGCGCCGATGAGCAAAACGCCCCCGCTGAGTGCACCACAGGCTTCCTCGCGGGTGTCTCCATATCCTCCGCCAAACGCGGTTGAAACCTTGCGCAGTGTTGGGTCAACTTCTCCGAGCAAATACTTGCCGGCTGCAATAACCACCGATTCAGAACAATGGTGGTTCTGAGAATCGAGTTTTCCAGCCTCGATTGCCACCTGATCAAATTCAGATTTATCCAAATGTCTCTTCATTGTTCACCATTCGGCGCTGTACCAGCGCAGATATTCCTCGACGTGAGCGCCCCAGTACTCCTCGTTGTGTACGCCGGGGTTAAGATGCCACTCATGAGACAGGTCGTATTTTTCCAGCAGGGCGATGAACTGCCGGGTGGCGAAGAGATAGTCATCCCGATTGCCAGTATCGAACCACAGGCGCGGGCGCTCGCCCGTGGGGATGTCTTCAAGCCAGCGCGGCAGGTTGTTGGGGTCGCCGCGAAATGGGGGCAGGCTATGGCCGCCGATGGCGCCAAACAATTGCCAACGGATGAAGCCAACCCGCACCGCCCAGGCGGCGCCGCGCGAAATACCGCCGATGGCATGGTCTGCGCGCGCCGGGCTGACGGCATATTCCTGTTCCAGCCAGGGGACGAGTTCATCCGCCAACGCCTGGCCGAATTTTGATGCGGTGTTGTCAAGCAGGTAATACTCCTCACGCGGCATGGCGATGATAAAGGGTGGGAGTTGGCCGCCGGTGATCAGACGATCTGCAGTTTCCGGCGCGCCCAGGCGCTCCCACTGATCTTCGGTAAAGCCCTGGCCGTGCAGGAGGATCAAAACAGGGTAGCGCGTTCCAACAGCGCCGGGGTAACACGGGGGGAGATAGACCCCTACAGCGATGGGTTTGCCGATCAGGGGCGATTCCATCTGGCGCCGCTCGATTTTCCCCTGTGTTTCAGGGCAGCCGAGCGGCGGGACGGTGCTGGTGATGGTGGGTGCAGGGAGGGGGGTGAGCGTGGGCGGGGGCGTAAAAGTGGGCTGGGAGGGCAGCTCCGGCGCGGCGGCTGGCGGCTGTGAAACGAAGGGCGCGCAGCCGCCAGAAAGTATGAACACAAGTGCCAGCCAAACGAGGGCGGAATTTTTCTTTAAAAGCAACACGGAAAAGAACGGCATGAGGTCGGAGATGTCCTGTCAATGCAAAGTAGAGATGTCCTTGACGTTAAGGATGTGTTCCGATTATACTCTAGCGTGCCGGGGTGTAGCGCAGTTGGCAGCGCACCGCGTTTGGGACGCGGGGGTCGGCGGTTCAAGTCCGCCCACCCCGACAGTTTTTTTGCGCCAACCAGTGGACAAGAGGTAGTTTTGCCGATGGGAAATCGAAAACTTGACGGTTTAGTGGAAGCCGTGCGATATGGAACGGACGGCGAAGTTGCGATGGTGCGGATGTATGAGCGCCGGGGGCCGACATATTCCGATTGGAAGCTCATCGGCCGAGAGGAGCTGGTCAAGCGGCTGCGGAAGGGGCAGCGAATTGCAGCGGGAAAACGCATACACAACCTGGCAAGCACCTTTCAGGTGCGCTACCCCATCCGGCTGGCGGGAGAAAAAGGCGCAGAGAAGTTGATCACCACGCAAGAGACGCCCTCAACCCATGACCGCTTGGAGGGCGTGCCGGTTTTTTAGCTGCTCCGGACTACCGGCGGGCTTTCCAAATCAGGCAGGAGTATTTTGCCCCCACCTTTTTTATCGTTGATCATCCCCGCGCACAACGAAGAAGCGCGTTTGCCCACGACGCTTGAAATCGTGGGCGCATTTTTGCATGCACAATCCTACTCGGCTGAAGTCCTCATCGTTGAAAATGGCAGCAGCGACCGGACGCTGGAAATTGCGCAGGAGTACGCCGGCCGGATGTCTTTCCTCAAGGTAATCCACGAGGAACAAGCCGGCAAGGGGCGGGCTGTTAAACGAGGGATGTTGGAAGCGCGCGGCGAGTACCGTTTTTTTGCAGACGCTGATTTTTCCATGCCCATAGAGGAGATCAACCGCTTTCTGCCGCCGGCGCTTGATGGGGTGGATGTTGTCATCGGCTCGCGCGAGGCGGAGGGGGCGGTGCGCTACGATGAACCGGCTTTCCGGCATTTTACCGGGCGGGTATTCAATACGCTGGTGCGTTTTTTGGCGCTGCCCGGACTGAAGGATTCCCAGTGCGGCTTCAAGTGCTTTCGCGGCGCGGTGGCGGAGGATGTCTTCCCCTACCAAACCATCGAAGGCTGGACTTTCGATGTGGAAGTTTTGTTCATTGCCCGCAAGCGGGGCTATAAGATTGTTGAAATCGGGGTGCCCTGGTACTTCGACGCCAACAGCAAGGTGCGGGTGTTTAAACAGTCCCTCAAAATGGCGACGGATCTGCTCTCCATTCGCCGGAACGCGCTGCAGGGGATCTACAATGCGGCGGCAAAACCCTGATTTAAATTTTGAATGCACATACTGGCAGGCCGGGCTGACGCGCCTGGCGGGTTTGGATGAAGCCGGACGGGGCGCCTGGGCGGGACCGGTGTCTGCGGGGGCGGTGATCCTGCCGCCTGACCCTGGTGTGCACGCGGCGCTGGCAGGGGTGCGCGATTCAAAACAAATGACGCCCGCGGCGCGGACGCACTGGGCGCAGGTTATCCGGAAGACCGCGGCGGCTTGGGGGGTGGGTTTGGCAAGTCATATGGAAGTTGACCGGCTGGGGATTGCACCCGCCACCCGGCTGGCGATGCGGCGGGCTTTGGAACAGCTCAGCCTGCCGCCCGAAGCGCTGCTGATTGATGCACTGCGCCTGCCGGAAGTTGACTTGCCGCAGACGGTGCTCCCCCACGGCGACGCGCGTTGCCTGAGCATTGCAGCGGCTTCGGTGCTGGCAAAAACGGCGCGGGATGCGCTGATGGCCGCGAGCGAAAACGACTATCCGGCATACGGCTTTGCACGCCATAAAGGGTACGGGACGCGCTTTCACCAGGCGGCATTACAGCGGCTTGGGCCGTGCAGTATTCATCGCATGAGCTTCACGCCGGTTAAAAAGCGGCTGGAAGCGGAAGAATGATAACGCGAAAAACTCCTCATCAGATGGCTGTGTTTTTGCGCCGGGAGAGGAAAAACGCCTTGGTCAGTTCAGCCGCCAGCGAAGGGATAACGAGAAGCGGGAGAATCTCCAGCCACTGCTCCCAACCGAGCGGGGTTGTCTCGAAGATGGGCTGCAAGAACGGCACATAAACGATCAGCAAGATCAAGATCAGCGAGACCACAACCCCAATATTCATCCATTTGTTGCTGAAGACGCCAATCTTGAAGAGTGAGTAATATTCGGAGCGGGCGGTATATGCCCGCAGAAGTTCCGAGGTGCTGAGGGTGACAAAAGCCATCGTCTCTGCAAATTCATAATGCTCGCCTGAAGAGAGGCCGATATAAAAAGCGATCAGGGTCACTGCGGCGATGGCGATGGTTTGCACCATAATCCCGATGCGCATGTGGCGGTTAATGATTGGCTCTTTGGGCGGGCGCGGCGGCTGCTTCATGATATCGGGGTCGCCCTTTTCGTTGGCGAGCGCCAGCGCAGGCGCACCGTCGGTGACTAAATTTAGCCAGAGGATCTGGATGGCTGCCAGGGGTGAGCGCCCGGTGAACAGGGTCGCGAGGAAGATGATGGCGATCTCCGCCAGATTGCACGAGAGCAGGTAGTAAACGAACTTGCGGATGTTGCTGTAGATGATGCGTCCCTGCTCGATGGCCGAGACGATGCTGGCGTAGTTATCATCCGTCAGGACCATGTCGGCGGTTTGCTTGGCAACATCGGTACCGGTGATCCCCATGGCAACGCCGATATCGGCGCGCTTAATGGCCGGGGCGTCATTGACGCCGTCGCCGGTCATGGCAACGACCTGGTTGTTGGCGCGCAGCGCATCTACGATGCGCATTTTGTGTTCCGGCGAGACGCGGGCAAACACATCGGTATGGACAACCGCCTCTTGCAGGGTGCGGTCATCCATGTCGGTAAGCTCTCCGCCGGTGAGCAGCCGGCCATTGGGCCGCAAGAGACCGATGGTTTTTGCAATCGCGTTGGCGGTGTTAGGGTAGTCGCCGGTGATCATGATGGTGCGGATGCCGGCTTGTTGGGCGGTCTTCAATGCCGGGGATACTTCGGGGCGGGCGGGGTCAATCATGCCGACCATGCCAGCAAAGACGAGGTCTTTCTCCAACACTTCGCTATTGACCTGCGAGGGCCGGGTGGGGAGCACGCGGTATGCCAGGCCAAGCACCCGCAGAGCGTCGAAGGTCATGGCGTCATTGGCTGCGAGGATGCGCTGGCGGGCTGGTTCATCCAGCGGGGCGAGACTGCCATCCATCTGTACATACTGCTTGCACAGGTTAAGGACAATATCGGGGGCGCCCTTGACCGTGAGCGCGTACGACTGCTTGCCATCCAGTCGGGCAAAAGGGGAGAGGTCGTCTGGATCGGGCTGCTGGACGGAGTGCAGGGTGAGCATGCGCTTGCGCGCAGAGTCAAAGGGGATTTCTTCCCGACGGGGATAGGCTTCCAACAGCGAAGGGGCGGCGGTACCGGCTTTGGCGGCCGCAATGAGGATGGACCCCTCGGTGGGGTCTCCGATCATACGGTAAGCCGCGGCGCCGCCTTCGGAGGATACATCTTCTAACGAGGCATCGTTGTTTAAAACGCCCACCCATAGCGTATGGGCGGCAGCACGGTAGTTGTTAATATCAATACGCTTGTTATCCAGCAGAAACTCACCCTGCGGGCTGTGTCCGTTGCCGGTGATCTCAAAGGAATGGTTGTCCGCCCACAGGCGGGTGACGGTCATTTTATTCTGAGTGAGTGTGCCGGTTTTGTCGGTGCAAATAATGGTGGCGGAACCGAGTGTTTCCACCGATGCCAGCCGGCGGATGAGCGCATGACGGTGCACCATCTCGCGCATTCCCATTGCCAGTGTGATGGTGACGACAGCCGGCAGACCCTCCGGGACGGCGGCAATTGCCAGACTGATGGCGACCATAAACATCCCGGTGATCGTTTCGAGGGTGATCTGGTCGGCGCGGATCAAGCCGAGCACAAAGACCAGCCCACAAATTATCAGTGCGCCCCAACCGAGCAGTTTGCCGAGGCTGTCGAGGCGCTGCTGGAGCGGGGTGACCTCTTCCTCAACACTTTGGAGCATGTTGGCGATGAGGCCGAGCTGGGTGTTCATGCCCGTCGAGACGACGACGCCCTTGCCGCGCCCATAGGTGATGACCGTGCCCATGAAAGCCGTGTTCTTCCAGTCGCCAAGAGGAACGTCCTCCTGAAGCTGCAAGCCGGCGCTCTTTTCCACAGGGAGCGATTCTCCGGTCAGGGCGGCTTCTTCGACGCGCAAGTTGACCGTATCAAGCAGGCGGATATCGGCGGGGATGTGATTGCCGGTTTCAAGGAAGACTACATCACCCGGAACGAGCTCGCGGGCAGGGATTGTCAGGCGGCGCCCATCCCGAATCACCTGGGCATCGGGCGCAGCCATTTTCTTTAATGAGGTAAGCGCCTCTTCAGCGCGGCGCTCCTGAACAACGCCCAGGAGGGCATTGAGCAACACGATGGCAAAAATCGCGCCGGCATCCACCCATTCCCCCAGCACGGCGGAGATTGCGGCAGCGATGATCAATAGCAGGATGATAAAGTTGTTGAATTGGTTGAAGAGCATGCGGAGGAAAGAAGGACGCGCTTTTTCAATCAGTTCGTTCAGTCCGTACTGGTGCTGTCGCCGTTCCACTTCTTCGGAGGTCAGGCCGGACTTTTGAGGGGTTTCCAGTTTTTCCAGGACTTCTTCTGCGGCAAGGGCATGCCATTTGATGTTTAGATCTGATGGCGCATTTTGGCTGTCCGCCGGGTTTTCTTGCATCGTTTCCTCCAGGATGGTGCGGTTTTCGCGCACGCTTTAAGGGCTGTAATATGACAGAACCGCCTAATTATACCAACGGAATTGCCTGCCCAAAAAACGAATTCCAGGCGCCGGCGTTATGCTCCGGGGCTGCCCCCGCGCTGCCTC
>JADLFQ010000022.1 GCA_020845515.1 Anaerolineaceae bacterium
ATTCCGTTTGCCTCTACCGTATTAGCATACCCAAAGTTGGTTTGCGCCCAACCGGTAATTCCGGGACGCACAAGCAGTCTTGCACGATAAAATGGAACCCGTACCTGCAACTCTTCTACAATTTCAGGGCGTTCTGCACGTGGTCCCACCAGACTCATCTCTCCACGCAGCACATTAATAAACTGCGGAAATTCATCCAGATGACTCTTGCGCAGCAACCTGCCAATCCGCGTCACACGAACATCGTTTTCAAGCGCCGGCCGCGCTACACCGTCCTTTTCGGCATTAATATTCATCGTGCGGAACTTAAGAATTCTATAACTCTGTCCGCTTCTTCCAAGTCTGGTTTGGGAGTAAAACACAGGCCGTCCAGAATCCAAAAGGATTGCCAGGGAAATAAACGGCAGTAAGAACAGCAAGACAACCGTCCCAACCAATCCCCCAACAACATCCGTCAGCCGTTTGGCCATCTCAAAGAAGCTGCCAACGTGAGCCTGATCGAAAAAAGTTCGTAGCAGCCAGTCTGATTGCAGTAGAAAAATCGGCACTCTTCCAAGAATCTCTTCATAGACAACGGGCATCGTTATGACGACAATGCCTTGTTCCTCCGCTGTAATTAAAGCCTGAAACATCTCGGGCTTCATTTTGGTGGAAATTGCAAAAATAATATCTGTAACCTGAAAATCCCGAATCACCTCAAAAAGATTCTGACTCCCGCCTAAAACGTCATAGCCTTCGACCTTCTGTCCAATTTTTTTGATGTCGTCATCAACAAACCCGACCACATGAAAGGGCTGCGGCCAGGTTGCAGCAATAATCTTTGCTAGTGTAGATCCAGCCCTGCCCGCGCCCACAATGACCGCTCTGCGGAGAAAAAGGGGGGCAGTAAATACTTGTATATAAATAAGCCGCCAAATCAAGGTTAAAAAGGTAACAACCGCAATATAGACGGCAAAACCACGTCGGGGCAGGGAATTTGGCGGCGACAAAAAGAAAACCAGCAGATAAACCCCCAGGCAAATTCCAGTTGCAATGGCAATCCCGCGGATCGTGTCAGATACTCTTCCAGCCCTGCGTACATCATATAATTCTATAATGAGCAACACCCAAAAGATTGGCAGAAGATAAAACCAAAAGTCGGGCCGCTCTCGCAAAAATTCCCAAGAAAAATCAAGCCAGGTATCCCGCATTGCCCAGAAATAGAGTGCTACCATTAAGGCAAGCATACTTGCCAGGGCGTCCCCTATAAAAAGGATTAATCGCCTTTCGCCCGGATGTAAGCGCCAGAATAAGGGTTTTTGCGATACTTGAAGAAGATCGGTATTCTTCAACTTTACCCACCAGCCTTACCGGCACGTTTCTGTGTCAAACTCCACAAAAAACCTGAGCCCCAAGAAAAATGCATAGCAGCAATCGCCATGGGAATTCCAATCAAATGCCTGCCATCTCTACTTCTGATTGCATGCGGCAATGCACCTATAATGAGCACCACGCTGTAAGAAGCAAGTGCCGCAGCTAAGCCGATCCGAACAATGGGCAAGAATAATGAGAATAAGGCAAGCCCGCTTAACCCAAGAACAAATACAGGTGGAAGCGCCTGCCGCCACCGGAGAGTCTGCGGATAGCGCGCTAACATACGCGCCTTCCAAAAACCGTACCGCCAATATTGTTTCATAAGGTCGCCAATCGTTGCGCGCGCCAGGTAAGTCGTCTGGATTTGAGGGTCCATCCATACTTTTCCGCCGCTCCGCCGGATACGTACATTCAATTCGTAATCCTCATTCGCCAGCAGATTCTCGTCAAACAAACCAATTCGCTTAAAAAGATCACGCCGGTAAGCACCAAAGGGAAGTGTGTCCACCTCTCCTTTTCGAGCGCCGTGACGATAACGAGCATCACCTGCTCCCAGAGGGTGAGAGGCAGCGACAGCGATGGCGCGCGATATCCATCCCGCGCCGCCCGGTACAATCTTCCAGATTCCACCAACGTTATCGCCCAACTGAGCTTCCAAGCCAGCCACACAGCGCGCAACGTAATCTTTCATCGGGATGGAATGCGCGTCTAGCCGGACAATGTAATCGCCGCGCGCCTCCCGTATAGCCAAGTTTAAAGCAGCCGGAATAGTCCTGCCCGGGTTATCAATAATCCGTACCGCCAAATCTGAATGTGTTTTGCAAAATTCAGCCACTTTTTCTCGCGTATGGTCGGTCGAAAGTCCATCGCTGATAATAATTTCCATCGATTCACGCGCAAAATGCTGGAGATAGATGGCCTCCAGTAACAATTTGATCGTATGCTCTTCATTGTAACATGGGACAATGATGGAGACGAGCGGCGCTGATTTGTTGGTAATTTTCCTCTCCAATGGCGCACAATCCAAGAGACCGGGAGGTCTCCCGTTTCTCGGCATTTTTATAGTCTCACCAAACAATAACTTTCGGTTCCCTTTCTGAAACCGGAAGAAGAAAACAAATGAATTTAAGTTTCACACCTAGTCTTTACAAGGCACCACCGCTACAATTTCAATCTCAACAGCCGCACCTTTGGGCAACGCACCAACCTGAAACGCAGAACGCGCAGGCGGATTCGCTGTAAAGAAAGTAGTATATATTTCATTCATTTTTGCAAAGTCATTAATATCGCGCAAAAACACGGTATTTTTAACGGCGAAGCTCAAATCTGATCCTGCGGCTTGCAGGACATCCTGTGCATTCAGAAGCGCCTGGCGGGTTTCAGCTTCAACTCCACCTTCTACTAAATTTCCAGTAGCCGGGTCAATACCAAGCTGCCCTGAGGTAAACACCAAGTGTCCGCCTTGTACACCTATCGAATAAGGGCCAATCGCCTTGGGGGACTTGTCGGACGTAATGACCTTTCGTTCACAACAATCGCACATTATTTACCTCCGCTTTCCAATTTATTTTGATCTTATTTTAAGCCATTCCCCTATATTGGTAAATAGGGTGGTCAAGCTTTCAAAATAGCAGCGGACTTCAAAAAAGTAAGCCAGAAACACTCACCAAAGGAGCTTAATAATGCAAATCTTCAGGGCGCTCCGAAATGCGCTTTTTAAAAACCCAATAACTCCAACCCTGGTACGCCAAAACAACTGGCACAAAAATCCCTGCGATGATCGTCATTACCCTCAAAGTATAGGGCGAAGAAGCACTGTTGTAGATCGTCAAGCTCCAGGCCGGATCAAGACTGGACACCATGACCCTGGGAAACAAGATTATGAATAGCGTAATGCTTGTGAAGATGATCGCCATTGTGTTCATAGTAAATGCCCATCCATCGTTCTTCTGTTTAAGAAACCATCCTGCAACAAGTGCACTAAGCGCAGCACCAATCGGAATCACACCCGGGTCCACTCCCAGCTTTACAAAAATATCAGTTTCAAAATAGGTAAAAACAGTAAAAACAACCAAAACAAGAACCGCGGGGAGCCATATTTTTTGGGCAGCACCGCGCGCCCTGGCCTGTATCTCACCAACTGTTTTTAAAGTTAAGAAAATCGAGCCCTGCAAGGTAAAACCAAAAAGGGAGACCAATCCGCCCAGCAAAGCGTATGGGTTTAATAAGTTCCAGAAGCCTCCTACATAATCCATGTTGGCGTCAATTGGCACACCCCGGACAATGTTCGCGAAGGCAACTCCCCAAAGAAAGGCAGGGATTAGGCTGCCGAAAAAAATCGCCCAATCCCAAAAAGAGCGCCAGACAGGGTGGGCATCTTGACTGCGAAACTCAAACGCCACACCACGCACAATCAGAGCAATGAGGATGAGGAATAAAGGAAAATAAAAACCGCTAAACAGGGTGGCATACCAATGAGGAAATGCGGCAAACGTCGCTCCACCTGCAGTGATTAACCACACCTCATTACCATCCCAATGAGGCCCCACCGTGTTGATCAACACCCGTCGCTGCGAATCGCTCCTGGCGATCCAGGGGTGAAGAATGCCCACACCGAAATCGAATCCTTCCAATACAAAATAACCTGTATAAAGAATGCCGATCAAAATGAACCAGATGGTGTTGAGTTCCATAAGTTCTCCTCCTATTCGCCAAACAACTCAGTGCTTATATCGGCTACCGGAAGTAAGGTTTCCGGCCCTGCCTTTGCATGTTTAGCCAGAAGATATATATCCACTCCCATAAGTAATCCATAGACAAGCGTGAACCCAATCAATGTGACCATCACACTCCCCGCAGAAACCGTTGAAGATACGCCATCTGCCGTCTTCATCAGACCAAACACAACCCAGGGCTGTCTTCCCATTTCTGTAAGCAGCCATCCCGTTGTATTTGCAGCATAAGGCAACAGGATCGCGAGTGGATAGTACTTAAAGTACCTGCCTGTAACAATCGGCCACCGGCGCATAATACGATAGAGTGTCCAAGCAGAGAGAAAAAACATCAGGAAACCTGCACCAACCATAATTCGGAAAGACCAATATGCCGTAAAAACCGAAGGGACATAATTGCCCTGTCCATATTGCAATTCATATTCCATTTGGAGGTTGCGAATTCCCTTCACTTCTCCTTCAAGCCTGTTATAAGACAATAAACTTAACACTCGCGGGATGCGGACTGCAAAAACGTCATTTAAATTCTTTTGGTCTCCAATGGTGAAAAGAGAAAAGGAAGCCGGGTCTTCACTTTCCCACAACGCCTCAGCTGCCGCCATCTTCATCGGTTGCACCTGAACCATATGCTGTCCTTGGCTATGCCCCACAAGAATTACTAAAAATACAGAAATAATCCCAAAAATATTCGCGATTTGGAAGGAGCGGTTAAAGAGTGCTGTTTCCCTTTTGCGCAACAGTTGATAAGCGCTGATACCCATGACAAAGAAAGCCCCGGTTGTAAGTCCAGCGGCAACCGTATGAGGAAATTGTACCCAAACATGCGAGTTGCCTATAAGCGCCCAGAAATCGGTCATAACCGCCTGCCCATCAACAACTGCATATCCAACAGGTTGTTGCATGAATGAATTTGCGACCAGAATCCATAAAGCCGACATGTTGACCCCAAAAGCGACCAGCCAAATCGCAGCAAGGTGCATTTTTGGGGATAGCCGCTCCCAACCAAAAATCCATAAACCCAAAAAAGTTGATTCCAAGAAGAAAGCCAGGAGGGCTTCAATCGCAAGGGGGGCGCCAAAAATATTACCAACAAAACGAGAATATTCAGACCAGTTCATTCCGAATTGGAATTCCTGCACGATACCCGTAACAACGCCCATTGCAAAATTAATCAGGAAAAATTTTCCCCAGAACTTGGTCATTCGTTTATACAATTCCTGGCCCGTGCGGACATAGAGAGTCTCCATAATCGCAATCAAAACTGAAAGGCCAATGGTCAATGGAACAAAAAAGAAATGATAAATGGTAGTAATTCCAAACTGCCACTGTGCAAGAGATGTTGGATTCATCTGCCCTCCAAAACGAATTCGTTATTCCTTCAATTTTGGAAATATTCTTCCTTTGTGAATTTTATCTCATAATCTCAAGACCTGCCTGTAATTTCACCTCTTTCTATCGTTACGCCACTGGCTTTTCCCTCAAAGCAAAGAGAAAAAGAAAACTGCTATTTCTACAGTGATCGTTCTAAGACTGGCAAAAAGGGAGTTACAATGGACGCAAGGTAGTTACCTGCAGCCTTACATCCTGCAAACGAAGAGGCGCAGCTACGTGCTTGTTTACCAATACTGGACAGCACCTGGACAGTCACCCGTGCTTCACCCGCGAAATCAGTTATACTTAACCAATGGGCTTGGCTCATCCCATTGATTTACATCGCAGACAGAAAACTCATCTCCAAGATTCCGGAGTCTAGTTTTCTTTATTCCCCTAAACCGCAAAAGACTCGGAGCCTACAATAACATTGTCCGGAGGTATACATGGAGAAGTTTATTATTGACGGGGGTATTCCACTCAAAGGGGAAATCACCCCTTCCGGGAATAAAAATGCAGCCCTGCCGCTCCTGGCTGCCTGCCTGCTGACAGATGAACCGATCATTTTGCACAACGTTCCTAATATTTTAGATGTATTTGCCATGCGTTCTTTGATCGAAAGTATTGGCGTAAACTTCACGACATTGGATGATCACACCTGGCGTATCCAAGCCAGCGAAATTCGCCCCGCCGACCTCGATCCTGATATGTGTCGAAAAATCAGGGCATCCATCTTGCTGGCCGGGCCGATGACTGCCCGTGTCGGCGAACTACATCTTCCCCCTCCCGGGGGCGATGTCATTGGGCGCCGCCGGGTAGACACACATATTCTTGCCATGCAAGAACTGGGTGCAGAAGTAACCTACGATCGCTCTTTTCATTTCCAGGCCAGCCAGCTCCATGGCGCGGATATTCTCCTGGACGAAGCCAGTGTAACAGGTACCGAAAATGCCATCATGGCTTGTGTAACCGCAAAGGGAAAATCGGTCATACGCAATGCCGCCTCCGAGCCGCACATCCAGGAGCTTTGTCATTTCCTCAACCAATTAGGTGCACAAATTAGCAATGTTGGTTCCAACACCCTTCATATTGAAGGTGTTCCTAAAATTCATGGCGGCGAATTTACCATTGGCCCCGATTATCTCGAAGTGGTCAGTTTTATCGGTGCGGCGGTGGTTACACGCGGGGAAATCCGCATCAAGAACGCGGCACCTTATTACCTGGATATGATTCGCCTGGTGCTGGGACGGCTAGGTGTTAGGTGGATCGTCGAAGATCAGGATATCATCGTCCCTGCCGAGCAATCGCTAACGATTGCTCCTGACCTGGGCGGGATGATCCCAGAAATTAGCGTAATGCCTTGGCCTTCTTTTCCCACAGATCTAATGAGCATCGCTATTGTAATTGCCACCCAGGCGCGCGGCTCCGTTCTATTTCACGACTGGATGTACCCAAGTCGGATGTTTTTCACCGATAAGCTGGTTGGTATGGGCGCACAAATTGTGCTCTGCGACCCTCATCGTTGTATCGTCCAGGGCCCAACCCGTTTATATAGCGAAAAAATGGAAAGCCCCGATATCCGCGCCGGCATGGCGCTGCTTTTAGCAACGCTCTCCGCACCCGGACAATCTGTCATTCGCAATGTCGGCCAAATAGATCGAGGATACGAAAAGGTTGACCAAAAACTGGCTGCACTCGGAGCAAAAATCGTCCGAGAATCGGCTTAATAAAAAACGCCGGAGGGTTTTAGCCTCCGGTGCGTTTTTTATTAAGTAAAGGTTATTCTTTCTCTTTAGTGCTGATCACACTAAGGAACTGATCAACAACCTCTCTAAGCATTCCCTCTGGCAAGGCGCCTGTCTGCCGATGAACGATCTTTCCGCCCGAAACAAATAACATCGTGGGAATCCCCTGAACGCCATACTTCTCCGCCCAAGAGGGATTCTCATCAGTATTTACTTTCGCAATCAATAATTTTCCAGCATTTTCCTTTGCCAACTTCTCTAGCGCCGGCGCAATCATTTTGCAGGGGCCACACCAAGGCGCCCAAAAATCTACGACAACTGGAACACTTGACTGTAAAACAGTCTTCTCGAATGCAGCATCCGTAACATGAATAGGTTCACTTATCATCTTTTTTCCTCAAAGTTCAATCATAGTTTGTAGGCAAATCTCGTCCAATTTTACCAGATTATCGGTCTAAATCATTATAGGTTCACGAGGAACGCTCGTCTTTTATAAAACAACTACCTGCTTTTAGTCGCAAGTGAAGCGGTTAAATTATTTCAGCTTGACAGTGATCGTCTTCGGGCGTACCTCTTCTTCCTTGGGTAAAACCAGATTGAGTACCCCGTTTTCAAATTCAGCTTTGGCTTGGTCCACTACTACCGGCGCAGGCAGCGAAATCGTTCGCGAAAAAGACCCATAAGTTCTTTCTCGGAGGTGATATGAATCGTTAGGCGATTCTTTTTCTTGCTGAATTTCTCCTCGCAGCATCAAAACGTCCCCTGTAACAGAAACCTGAAGATCTTCAGGCTTCACCCCTGGGATTGTAGCCTTTACAACGATTTCATTCTCATTCTGATACAAATCCACAGCCGGGAAAGTGCCCATGCCACCAAATCTCGGCGCTCCTCCATAAAACTCTTCAAACAAGTGATCCATTGCCCGACTCATATTTAAAAGTTCACGCGCCGGATCCCATCGTGATAATTGATTAGCCATTCGGTCCTCCTTTCATAATCCATCTTTTCATAAAACATGCTTGCATACCAAAGATACATCGCTTGCATATTAAATATAAAAGCAAAGTATAAGAATACTATAAAAAATTAAAGAATTTCAGGAAGTTGTACTTTGTTTCTGGAAATCAATAAAACGGTAGCCTACCCCCCGCTCTGTCTGGATGTATTTAGGATTTCCAGGGTCCTTCTCCAGTTTCTGGCGCAGATAATTGACATACAACCGCACATAGTGCGGTTCATCCCGATATTCGTATCCCCAAACTTTTGAAAGAATCTGGTCATACGTCATCACCCAGCCTGCATTTTGTACAAGGTGATAAAGCAGCCGATATTCTGTTGGCCGCAGTTTGACCAGCTGGTTCTCAACCCATACTTCGCGGCGGCCAAAATCAATTTTCAAGCGCTCGTCCACTTTGATAACACGTTCACGTGGAGATACTCCCCCGGTTGCATCTGTGCGCCGCAGCACTGCCCGCACCCTGCTCACCAGCTCTCTGGGGCTAAAGGGCTTGGTAATATAATCGTCTGCGCCCAGTTCCAGTCCGCGCACGCGGTCATCTTCCTCCCCCTTTGCCGTCAACATAATAACCGGCACCGTGCTCGTTTCTCGAATCAAACTTAAAACCTCAAACCCATCAATATCCGGCATCATTACATCAAGTAACACCAAGTCTGGTAACGCATCCCGCAAGGCTTGTACAGCCTGCATTCCCCGGTAAGCCTCCACAACCCGAAAGCCATCATGCTCCAAGTTCAAGCGGATAAAGCGCGCCATACGCTCTTCATCATCCACCACCAGGACAACTCGGTTCTTATAGGATTCTTCAACCATAAAACCTGTTACTCCCTCACAAACGTGATGATATCTTCCTCTTCCTCACCCAGCATAACCTCAATAAAATTTATGCGGCTGAATGGCCAGATTACGGTAGTTACACTTGGGTCAAGGTAGGCCAGGTCTTTTCCGTCTCTTTTGCGTGGGTTTTTCACAGTGATAATCGTATCAGAAGCTCCCGGAAGTTCATCCACTTCACCCAAAACTGGATCTTCATTTTGAATATGAATCAAGACGGAAGGCATTTTTATCCCTTATTACTTGCGAATCAAGATTTGAATTTTAAGTTTTCCGAGCGCGATCATATCGCCATGGTTTAAAGGATATTCCAAGTGCGGGACGATCTTCTGGCCATTCACCCGGGTGCCATTGGATGACCCCAGATCAGTGATGATTACTCTTTCGTTTGCCAGCTTCAAACTAGCATGCAGCCTGGAAACGCCCAAACTAAAAGCTTCGTATGGCGAGAGATCAACGTCCGGTAAAATCGGTTGTCCTTCTGCTACTCTGCCAAGCGTAAATTCTGTTCGCCCGGCCAGGTTTAACAGCTGTCCACTATCAACCAGATAAAGGGAAATAACCGCATCAATACCCGCAGCAACCGCAGGCGCATCGGGAGGAGACACCGTCATATCCGTTAACGGTCCAGAAGTCTTGCCAATGGATTGTGTGGTCAGCCTGTTCATGGAAACTAATTGGGCGCCGCATTCGCTGCAAAATAGCGCGCCGGCAACTTCACGGTGATTGCAATTAGGGCATACGATCATGTCTTTTGCTCCAATCCTGAAGGTAGTAATAAGGCACGGGTACCATATTTTATTCGTTTATCTCCTTCTTTACTAAATGAATGGTTTTGTTTAATGTGTTCCGCTTCCACCAGAACAGCGCGAGCAAGTTCTCGTTGTCCCGAAGCAAGCAAATGTGTTGCCAGGTGCTGTAGATGTTTCGTCCCTTTTGTAATTTGCCCTTCTTCAACTTCGCTGCGTGCACGTTCCTGTAAGCGATATAACGTCAATCGCGCCATTGCCTCAACCAGAGCAGGCGGAGGCGCTTCCGGCTCCGGGGAAATTGCAAATGGGCGATGGAAGGAAAGAGGATAATGAATCGCGTTATTATGAAACATCAAATCTCCTGTTAATGTTCCCTTTGCCAGGTTAAGCCTTCCGCTTGCCGTTTTCATTCCTGAGACTATAAATTCAAACAATACTGAAGTTTTTCTCCCATAATAAAGATTTCCAAAGTTGATTGGGCTTTTTAAAGGCAAGGGGCCTGTATCAGGAACAAGTCGAAAAGCATAGCGGAGTTCCGCTCCCCGGTCTTTGCTAAAGTCAAAGGTGATATTCCTCGCAAAAAGAGAGCTTAGTATTTTTATTTTTTGTTCAATCGAATGTGCAATATTCCCTGGAGAAGTTACAAAGGTTACGTTTCCTCCACCAAAACCGGCCAATTGGTCCAGAAACTTGTCATTCCATTCATGCCCAATCCCCAGCACGTTGAAGATTATTCCATCCTCTTTCGCCTGCTTCGTTAGCTCAATACAGCGGGCTTCATCACCGTAAGTATGCCCATCTGTAAATAAAATCAGGTGCCGTACTTGCATTACTCCGCTGCGCTCCAACAGCTGCAGTTGCCGTACTCCTGTTTCAAGTCCCTGATAAATTTCAGTGCCCCCACCAGGGTTCAAAAGTCTAATTCTTTGCTCAATCTGCGGTAGATCACGTATCTGCTTCGCTGGCACGATAACTTCCGCACGATCGCTGAAGGCCACGATAGTAATATGATCTTGCGGATTCAGTATCTTCAAAAGCTTAAAGATACTTGCCTTGATCATATCAAGGCGTTCGCCCTTCATAGAGTTAGAAACATCAATAACCAAACAGAGATGAGCGGGCAGCAACATCGTCGGGGCGGGGTCAACTGTATGCACCAAGTCAACCATGACATAAACAAGTTGATTTTCATCAATTACCGGCAAAACGCTTCGGCTGTACTGAATTTCAAGACTGATTGAATCGGCAATACGGTCCGGCGCAAGTGTTATATCGTACGCGCTTCGCTTTTCAGGGTCAATTAAAGTTTCATAAGCTTGCTTGACAGAAATAAACTTATCTTGAGCGTTCGAGGCGGGGTTTGCATCAGGGTGCAGTTTCTTGGCATACGCGAAATAAGCGCTGCGCAGTTCTTCCGGCAGTGCATCTCTCGGTAATCCTAAAATCTGATAGTAGTTCCGCTCCATCATTATCGCTTTTTTATTATTCCAAACGGTGCACCAAAATCACACTGATATTATCCGGCCCGCCCGCGGAATTTGCCATTCCCACGAGTTCACGGCAAGCCTCTGCGGGGCTACTCGCTGCCTTCACAACTCGGAATATATCAATTTCAGGCACAACACTCCATAACCCATCGCTGCACAAAAGCATATAACCTGGGTTGGGTAACAAATGGGTATTGATATCAGGACGGAAAGGTTCAGATTGCCCTATTGCCCGATACAACACGTTCCTTTGTGGGTGGTTACTGGCTTCTTTTTCATTAATCTGACCTAATTCAACGAGCCGTCGCACCAGTGAATGATCTTGGGTCATCATTTGAATTCTTCCATCCGGATGCAAGAAATAAGCCCGGCTGTCCCCTACCTGAGCAATGGTTACTTGATCACCGATCACCAGTGCTGCCGTCAGGGTGGTTCCACCCCCTGGCGCTTTGCTTACAACAGCTTGTTGTGCCTTGCTTACCCCATTTTCCATAATCTCTTGCAGGCTGTCATTTTCATTGTCAAACCGCACGCCTAACAGGGTAGGGTAAAGCTTGAAAAGCAGGTAATCTGCCATCACCCGAGCAGCTCTGCTGCTGGCAATCTCTCCATTCTGATGTCCGCCCATCCCATCCGCAATAATAAAGATGCCAAAGGTAACTTCAGTAGAACCATCAGAAAGAACTGTATTGAGCGCCAAGAGTGTATCTTCATTATGGTCTCTCTGCCGTCCATTAGATTGAGCAGATCCCACGAGCATTTGTGTAGGAGTGTGATAAACTCTTTGTTGCGATACAGAACCTAACTGGTCTGCTGAAAGCGGCGCTGTCTCAATCGTAGACGATTTCGCTTTCTTTTTCCCGAGTAGTTTCTCAAAAAATTCTTTCATAAAAATGTCCTTCCGGTCAAAGATTAAGGCAGCAAAGCATATAAAATGTGGTCGGACGACCCAATATAGAGGACATCGTTATGAACAACAGGGGTACCGGTAATCGCGCCTCCTGTAGAAAATTTCCAGCGTAGGCGCCCGGTTTTATACTCAAGGCAATAGAAATTTCCATCCGCAGAGCCACAATATAGTGCATCTTTATAGACTATCGGGGATCCACTTACCTGGTGGTCGGTCTTAAAACGCCAGATCTCTTTTGCGTTGGTAGCTTCAATGCAATATATATTGCCGTCCGCCGATCCTGCATACAAGTAGTTGTCTGTCATGCACGGAGAAGAGACCGAAGCCTTCCCCATTCTAAAACGCCAAATTGCCCAGCCAGATTTTGCATCCACCGCATAAAATGTCCCATCCATAGAAGTGACGTAGACAACTCCTTGTACGATTAATGGGGAGGATGTAATCGCCCTCTTGGCGCGAAACCGCCAGCGAATTTGCCCTCGCAAATCGCAACATTGCAAATCACCATCCTCGTCCCCAAAATAAATCATATCCCCGCCTACAGAAGGTGAAGATCGGATCGCTTTACCGACATCTACCTTCCAAGAAATCCGCGTAGATAAAATATTGACTGCATGCAAAAAACCGTCATCCGACCCAATCAAGACATGGCCTTCAAATATGCGTGGAGAGCTCCGGATCGGCCCCTCCGTATCATATGCCCACGACAACCGTCCAGAGCGCGACAGAAGCGCATAGAGACGATGGTCCTCAGAGCCGAAATAAATTACACCATCTGAGATTGTAGGCCGGCTTACAATACCGCCTTCTGTTGGGTATTTCCAGAGAAATTCGCCGTTTGTGGCATTAATCGCATACACGTTGTGATCATAAGCACCCACGTAGACTGCATTGCCGTCACAAATCGGAGAAGATCGTATCTCATCCTCGCATTTAAACGTCCAAAGAGGCTTGACTGTTTGTTCGTGAGCGAGTGGGCCCGTGCGCAGCGCCACGCGAGAGAGGGCGCCAGTTTTTCGCGCTACAACCAGCAGCGCCTCCTTCATCGCATGTGCCGTTTGAAAGCGCTCTTCCGGGTTGTACTGTAATGCCGTATTAACCAGTGTTTCCATCTCAAGCGAAACATTAGGATTGATCTGCCGGATCGGTCGTTCAGCAAAGGTAAAAGGCGCCTCTAAACGCGGATCCCGCTTGGTTAACACGTGATGCAGGGTCGCTCCCAGCGCATAAATATCCGCCATGGGTGAGGCTTCCCCACGGTATTGTTCAGGCGGAGAATACCCTTCCGTCCCAATCATTGTGCCTTTCTGACCGGACTTAAATATTTTAGCAATCCCAAAATCAACCAGGATCACATGAGTTTGCTGGTTGATCATCACATTGGAAGGTTTCATATCCCGGAAGATAATCGGTTCCGGTTTGTGGGTATGCAAAAAATGCAGCACGTCACAAAGTTCGATTGCCCAAGCAATCACCTGGTCTTCTGGGAAAAACTCCGGCGTGGAGCTTAACAGCGCCTCCAAGTCTTTCCCATGAATGTATTCCAGAACCAGATAAGACCTTTCCGCGTAAGTGAAAAAGTCCAGTATTTTCGTAATAGACGGGTGCGAAAGGGTTACCAAGATATTAGCTTCACGCTCAAAATTTTGCACGATTGTCTGGCGTAGAACCGGGTCGGATGCCTGGTTGATCATTTCCTTAACGGCTACAAGCCGGACAACATTTGGGAAATGTAGATCTCGAGCGCGGTAAACCGCCCCCATCCCTCCCAGTCCAATAACATCTTGAACGAGGTAACGATCCATGAGTACAGAGCCGAGCTTTAGTTGACCCTCAGTACCTTCACCCGAGTTGAAGCCCTGTGTAATTTTTTGAGTTTCCAGTGAGCCCTCCTGGAAAAATAAATTCAGCACTACTCTTAATAAGTAGTTTCAAATAATTCAAAAAGGTTTGTTTCAAGTACTTTAAAAATATGATTAAATTATAAGCTCATATTAATGAATTGCAACCGGAATAGCGTTTTCTCGCTTACAATATTGATAGTAGTAAGCAGAAACAGTCAAATAGGCCTTTTATAAGACGTTTTAATACGATCGTAAAAAATTTTTTAATTCTGAGGATACATGCTCAACCCGGAAATTTATCAATCCCCTTTTAGTTGGCGCTATGGTTCTGACGAAATGCGCTACATTTGGAGCGAAAAGAATAAGAGAAAACTTTGGCGAAAACTGTGGGTAGCACTTGCACAAGTGCAAGTTGAATACGGCCTGGTAACAAAAGCTCAAATTGAGGAGCTTCAGAAGTTTGCTGGTGCACTCGACTTGGAAAGATCCCTGGAGATAGAATCTGAAATCCATCACGATCTTATGGCAGAGTTGTTGGCTTTTGCCGAACAATGCCCAACCGCAGGCGGCATCCTCCATCTTGGTGCCACATCTATGGACATTGAAGATAACACCGATGCAATCCGACTACGGCAAAGCCTCATCATTATCCTCAACACTCTTCATGGACTGTTGCTTCAACTCGCGGATTTTATCAACAAATTTGCAGAAATACCCGTCATGGCGTTCACCCATCTACAGCCTGCCGAGCCCACAACTTTAGGCTACAGATTTGCCTTTTACGCGCAGGACCTGATGGCTGATTGGCAGCTTCTAACCGATATCTATCATCAAATAAAAGGTAAGGGATTCAAGGGAGCAGTTGGAACAGGGGCTTCCTATGCAGAATTGATCGGCTTACAAAATTACAGAGGTTTCGAACAAAAGCTGGCAGACATTTTGGCATTGCCTTTCTTTCCGATTTCAAATCAGACCTATCCCCGCCGCCAAGATTATCAAGCTCTCAGCTCCCTGGCAGGAATGGGTTCAACTCTGTACAAACTCTCATTCGATCTCCGTATTCTACAGTCACCGCCCATCGGCGAACTTTCTGAGCCTTTTGGCAAAAAACAGGTCGGCTCTTCAGCAATGCCTTTTAAACGCAACCCCATTCAAGCCGAAAAAGTGAATTCCCTGGCGCGCAACCTGGCACAAATGCCCCTAACAGCATGGCATAATGCCGCGCATTCCTTGCTGGAGCGCACCCTTGATGACAGCGCAAATCGTCGAAGCCTGCTTCCCGAAGCGTTCTTATCGAGCGATGAGATATTAAGAACCTGTGCCAAAATGGTTTCTGGCCTGAAAATTAATACCAAAGCCATCCAAAAAAACATGGCAGTTTATGCGCCTTTCTCCAGCACCGAAAGGCTCATGATGGCATTGGCGGGGAGTGGGGCAAACCGGCAAGAGCTACATGCCCGCATTCGCGAACACGCACTCAACGCATGGGAATCCGTTCAATCCGGGCGGCCCAATCCTTTGGCTCACTTAATTTCCAATGATCCGGAATTTACCCAATATTTTTCACCGGAAGAACTGCAAAAGCTGATGACAGTGGAAGAATATTTCGGTGTAGCTTCACAGCAAGCCCGCGTGCTTTCAGAGCAAATTCGGCGCTTACTCACTTCCAGCGCTGCGCTTCCCAGCTTGAAAGATTATAATTGGACAGCTTGAACTACATGCCGTACAATTGGAAAGAAGGAAGCAATAAGAAGGAGTAAATATGAGCGAATTCCTTGGAAAAGGCAAAGTAGCTATTCTCAAAACGAAACCGGATTCGATCCTGGAAGATATTGACCAGGTAATGGTTATGGCAGGAGTAGAAGAAGCACTTTCAAAAGAGGTAACTACCGGCCTAAAAATTAACATATCCTGGCAGACCTGGTACCCGGCCTGTTCTACAACACCCTGGCAGCTCGAAGGTGTAATCCGCGCCCTGAAACGTCTTGGCTATTCGGATTTAATGGGTATCCACAATGACACCGTTGTCGTGGATACCAGCGTAGGAGAAGCAAACAATAAACACCGCTTTGTCACGGATAAATACAACGTGCCTTGTACCTCTCTCGACCCTGAAAAAATTGACTGGGTGCGTTACGAACCACGCCAGCCTTTCCTTGTTTTAGATAAGGTCTACCCTGAGGGTGTTTTTATCCCAAAAATCCTGATGGGCATGAACATAATCCACCTGCCCACCGTCAAAACCCACGTGTTCACCACCATCACCGGCGCCATGAAGAACGCATTTGGCGGCCTGTTACACCGCCACCGTCACTGGACTCACAGCGTTATTCATGAAACCCTTGTAGATTTACTGATGATCCAGCAAGAAATCCACCCTGGTGTCTTTGCAGTCATGGACGGCACCTTCGCTGGAGATGGTCCTGGCCCAAGAGCAATGCGCTGGCATGAAAAAGATATCATCCTGGCCTCAGCCGACCAGGTGGCGATTGATGCAATCTCCGCAAAAATGCAAGGGTTCGACCCCATGTCCATCCCGTTTATCCGAATTGCCCATGAAATGGGGCTGGGAGTTGGAGACCCCAAAGATATCGAAATTGTTGGATATGATCTCGCCCAGGAAAAACCGTGGAATTTTGTTCGGGAAGACACCTTTGCTTCACGCGGGCAGAAGATGATCTACCACGGCCCTCTTAAACCATTTGAAAAGGTTCTTTTGCAGTCCCCGCTGGTTCCTTGGAGCTATTTTGCCAGCAATTTTTACCACAATGTGTACTGGTACCCGTTTGTGGGCAGAAAGCGTGTAGAGAGTGCACTCGAAACCAAATGGGGACAGCTGTTCAAAGAATATGGCGACGGAGAAGTGGTCATGCCGGGGATGGAACCCAGGACGGTGGTACAAAGTGCAGTAGGCTTAACCGCGCTCGCGGCCTTGCTCGGGGGAGGCCTATGGTGGATGAATCGCCGATTCCGTAAATAAGAAGATTCTGAACCCGCTCAGGTAATTGGCCGCCTATTTTCACCCGATAAACAGCAAGCTTAAACCACGGGCAGAAAGGAATTGCCTGTGGTTTTTCTAACTTCTGTAACGAATTTCACATTCATCACATGGGCATAACAGTCGCAAGTAATGCCATGTATAAATACCAAAATCGTGGTTGTCTTTCCAGTGAAAACTTATCGCATACGACCCCACATTCCTCACGCTTTCAATTCGAGTTGCAGGTGAGTCCGCCAGAATCATGTTAAAAACGTCTCTGTCCGGCTCATTGTTCATGTTTTCATGACCACCACGGCACGATGCGCACGGGCAGGCGGCTCGAATCAGGCTAAAAGGGTATACGCTGCTATGCCCATCAGCCCAAAGAATGGTTACCTTCCCTTGCCTGCGATCTACAGTGATTGAAGTAGCTTTTTCTTCTAAATTCATTACACAACCTTCCTGTTTTTCTCTTGACAGTCACAAACTACTGATTCGAAGCCACAACCGTCAAATAATTCGACGCCGCCCACCCGCTTCTGGCATCATCATAAGTGGCTACCAGATACCACCACACCAGATTATCCGCTTCTTTCGGGCCGTCTCTTACCTCAAACACCTCGGAATCATAACCCAGAAAAAGCAAGGGTTGATTTAAACCCGGCCCAGAGCGTAACCGCAAACCATCTCCATCTGTTCCGGTAATTTGTACAAATCCACCAGTATAGATTCCTCCAGATGCTTCAAGAGATTGCCGTGTAGCTTCGATGTCAGGAGTAAACGTGGCTGCCGGAATCGGGGTCAGCGTTGGTGCTTGTATTACCAGGAAAATAGCTGTTGGTTGACTGGCACTGTTGGCTTTCGCGCCGATTAGCCAGTTAAAAATAATCAGAATCCCAACCAGTGTAATACTCACGAAAGCCGCACCCATAACTACATACCGGTTTATTCGTTTAAAAATTAAATCCCACATAGGCTGTTTTTATACAGGCATCAGAAAAAACGCCAGTCCCAGGATCAAATAAACCGCTACAAGAGCCAAACCCTCCAGCCAATTTGACTCACCGTCGTTCGAGACCAGCGCGGAAATAATCACCCCGGCTCCTAACGCAATCAATTCAAACTGATTAAAAATTAAGGTCAGCGGATTCCCCATCGCTAAACTAATATATACCAACAAAGGTGCCACAAAAAGCGCGATTTGAGAGCTGGAAGAGAGGGCAATTTCCACGCTCAATTCCATCTGATTCTGGGCAGCAACCCGAACAGCAACTAGATGCTCGGCCACGTTTCCAATAATCGGAATCAGGATAATCCCTAAGAAAAACTCCGACAACCCCAGGTCTGCAACCACGCTTTCCATCGCTTGAACCAAATACTCACTCATAATCACAACACCCAGAGTAGAAGCCGCAAGCATAAAGATTGCCTGCTTAATGGAATATTTTTTACCGGATGAGTGCGATACTTCAGGATGAGTAATTGCCCCGGTAGCAGTCCGATAGCTGTAAATCAACCCGAACACGTACAACAGGATGAGTATCCCTGCCACCCCCAAACTAAGTGCTTCCACTTTTAAGCTTCCATCTCCACCAATGGAATGACTAAAAACAGAAGGAACCACCAGGGCCATCACTGCAAGGATCAAAAGAATGGCATGATTGCCGGCATGTTTGCGATCGAAAACCTGTGTCCCATTTTTTACCCCACCCACCAGCATGGAAAGGCCCAATATAAGAAGCAAATTTCCCAAAATCGATCCAGTAATAGAGGCCTTTACAAGCTCCAACAGCCCTGCGCGTATCGCCACCAATGTGATAATCAATTCTGCTGCATTGCCCAGCGTAGCATTTAGCAACCCGCCGATTTTAGGTCCGGTAAATGCTGCCAACGATTCAGTCGCCTCGCCGATCAAGCCTGCCATGGGCACAACTGCCAGAGCAGAAAGGGCAAAAACTACAACAGGGCTCCACCCGCTCCACTCCGCAAGAATTGCCAGAGGAAAAAGAAGGAGCAAAATATATAGAGGTTTATTTTGAAAGAATGTTAATATTTTTCTCAAAGTCCGCAAACTCCTTCCGAATATTATATCGCCGCTTCAAGGAAACGATGAAATTCTAGGTATGATATAATCACCTTTTATGGAGATGGAAAATCAATCCACTTCTTTGTTAGCAAACAGGTACCAACTCAACCATTTGGTAGGTTCGGGGGGGATGGCTGTCGTCTATCAGGCGCGCGATCTGATGCTTGAGCGTCCTGTTGCCATTAAGATTCTCAGGCATGACTTTTCTAATGACGAAGATTTTCGAGAGCGATTTCGCCAGGAAGCACGAGCCGCCGCAAATTTATCTCATCC
>JADLFQ010000023.1 GCA_020845515.1 Anaerolineaceae bacterium
CCGGTAACCGGGTTCGTCAGGGGTGCGCGCCGTCCCCTTTCCAACGAATTTTGGACCCGCAGCCGCAATTCCTGTACATCAAATGGTTTGGTGATGTAATCATCAGCCTGTAATTCCAAACCCTGCAGGCGGGCGGAGCGTTCGCGTTTTTCCGTCAGGAAGATGATGGGGACATGTTTTGTGCGCCGGTGGGTGCGCAGTCTGCGCGCGACTTCAAAGCCATCAATATCTGGCAAACGGATGTCCAAAATAACCAGGTCAAACGGGTTAGCCTGGCAAGCCTCCACGCCGTCCTCGCCCCAATTTACGGTCAGAACCTCATAGCCGTGAGCGCGGAAGTACGCGTTGAGCATGTCAGCGATATCCAGATCGTCTTCAACGATAAGGAGAGTGGCTTTGTCTTTGGAGGGCACCATCACTCCATAGGTGTTTTAGAAACCAAATAGGTACAGTTGACATCCCCGCAGGATTTCGCGGTGGTTTGCACAATTTTAAACTCGCTGCCGCCGGATACCCAATGCAAGCAAGCCTGCAAAAGTCCCAGCCCGATAAAACAGGCAGGTTTATCTGTAACCCGCCCCCAACACTGCGGGCATTTATGGATAATGTAATGATAATAATCCCCCGCATCTTCTACCGTAGAATACTGATCACTCATCTGCGTAAAAATACGGGCAACAGCCGGCAAGCCGATGCGCAGTTTTGCCGTAAGTGGGAGGACTTTGAACGCCATATCGCCCACACCTGCAAGCGCGCCAAAATTCTTCAACGCACTGTTGAAAGTAGCCCGGCCGGAGCGTAACGCCAGCCCGCGCCCACCGCGCGGGCCATACATCTCTTCCAACCCGCCAAAGACAGCGGAAAAATCTGCGAAATCAAATTGGCGCTCCAGGTTATCGGGAGGATAATTATCAATCAGATGTGAAAGCGAGGCAAGGTTGAGAATGGCATTCAAACCGTTTTTCCCCAACACTTCTTCCAGGGCAAGGAGAGAAATTCTGGCAAATTTGTTTGAATAATAAACACCGCTTTTTGGGATAGCTTCCATGATCACCGTCTCGTCAGATTAATTTGATCAAGTCTTCGGCTGCGCGGCGCATATCCAGAAAAATAAGTCCCAGCTTTGCCTGTTCACGAGCAAGGGCAGTTAGAACCGCGTCCTCCCCCACCGACATCAAGACTACATAGCCCTTTTCCCCTTTAATGTATACCTGGTCTAAAGATCCTCGCCCAAGCTCACCGGCTATCCGATCCCCCAGCGAAAGCATCGCCGCAGACATTGCAGACACCCGGTCTTCTTCGGCCCCCTGCGGCAGTGCGGAGGCAATAGTCAATCCATCAATGCTGACGATGGCAGAGGCCTCAATATCCGGAGAGGAGGCATGCAGCTCTCTTAAACGGTCCACCATCTTTTGAGTACGCGATATTGTCAAGTTTGCACTCCTTACCGAAAGAATCGCCATCCATTCACGACCATTCTACTTTAGCACACTGGAAAATTTGTGTCAAGCAAAGTAAAATAGGGAACAACTCTACGAGCTAAAACGTTTCTTCCGGCCCGTATACAAAACAAAGATATGATGAATTAAAATGATTTCCAAGAAAACAATAATATTGGTGCTACTGATTATATTTATTTCCACTTTCTGGGCTGGCGCCGTGCCGGTATCTGCACAGGCAGCCTTGCCAAATGGCGGAGAATCTTACAGCGGAGAACCTCTGTGCATGCCCGGCGCATACCTGCAAGACCCGGAGGATTGTGTTCCTTTTGGGCCTTCTCAATTTCTTACTGAGATGGCGCAACAGGGCATCTTCTATCCTTTACGCCCGCTTCCGGCTGCTCCTCCAGACCCCGCCTTAAATGAGCTTTCTCTCAGGTTCGCTAAAATTAATGCTGAAGCCTCCGAGCCAATGGCTGTCTATGCCTCAATTCAGGATGCCAGCAGCAGTTCAAACCCTACACGCTATATTCCCTCCGGTATGTTGCGCTTTGTCTCTTATACCCAGACAGTAGACGTTGACAGCAAACATTTCGTCCAGCTGCGTTCCGGCGAGTGGATGCGCGCTTCACCCGCGGGTATCAGCGTTTTTCAAGGTTTGCTATTCAAGAGTCCCCCGCAGACATTCTTCGGTTGGATCGTCGAGGCTTCCAACCCGCGCAGCGGTCCAGGTTATCAATACCCGCTGACCAGCAGAAACCTGTATCGCAACGATGTCGTTCAAATTTACCAAGTGCAGGAAATTACAGGAACAGAGTGGTATATGATCGGTCTGAATGAATGGGTTGAACGACGATACATTCGACAGGCAACGGTTAACAACACACCGCCCGAAGGGGTGAACACAGATCGTTGGATCGAATTAAATCTCTACGAGCAAACCATGATGGTTTACGAAAACAGACAACTCGTGTTTGCCACCCTCATGGCCAGCGGTGTGGAACCCTATTATACGAAGCCGGGTCTATTCCAGATCTATGAAAAAAAACCGACCGAAACTATGACCGGCGCTTTTGCCGCCGACAAGAGCGATTTTTACTACCTCGAAGACGTGCCCTGGACGATGTATTATGATCAGGCTCGCGCCTTGCACGGCGCATATTGGCGCACAATGTTCGGCTACCCCCAATCGCATGGTTGTGTTAACCTGTCCCTTGGCGATGCGCACTGGTTGTACAACTGGGCAAATGAAGGAGACTGGGTGTATGTATGGGACCCTTCAGGACAGACCCCCACAGATCCGGCGCTGTATAACGAGGGCGGCGCATGACATCAAAAACGGGCGAAGTTAAAAATCTCCGCCCGTTTTTTTATGGCTCCAGAACAATTTCCATGCTGGTAAGAGATACCGTTCCCGGAATGCGGCTGTTGCTTTCTTGTCGCAGTGTGAGAAGTACCGGGGTCTGGCCCGACACGGTGTAAGGCAAGGAAACCTCAAAAGGCGTATGACTGAGGTCGCCGGAGGGCTGCGGTACTTGTGTCTCCACCGTTCCAACACGCTCACCCGTTTCATCAATCGCTTCCAAAATCAGAGGTGTATTATTCACCGGCCGCGCCAAACCAATTACCGGAAAACTTCCACCTTGCAAAACCTGTCCTTTATTAGGGTAACGCACAAGGTAGGGCGACTGAAGCTCGATGAAAGGATAAATCTCCGCATCTCCCACCGAAAGAAGCAGCACATCCACTGAGGTGAGGGCTTTCAGCCTTCCGAAGCGGTCGTAGGTGTATAGAACCACCCGCGCCGCCTCCACTGCTGCGGAAATTTTAAATTCAAGCAGTGGTGCAATCAAGAATGTTTTTCCTGTCAAGCGACGATAATCCAACTGTTCCCGGGTGATGATACGATTATCTTCGCCAATCAAATCAATATAAACATACCCATCATCTCCCGGCGTGATCATTGCCGTAACCTGGATGGGCGAAACCACTTTTGAGAGAGGCCCCGGGCGCTGCAAACGCAGCATGGCGAACGGTGGGGTTGGTGTATTGGTGATTGTGGGCGTCAGCGAGGGGGTTCGCGTCAGGGTTAGCGTCGGGGTCAAGGTTGGGCGGCGGGTGCGTGTGGCGGTTCTTGTGTTTGTGGGGGAAGGGCCCGCCGTAATTGTCAGTGTTTCGGTGGGAACCTCTGTAAACGTGGAAGTAGGGGAAGGCGTTTTGGTTTCCGTCTCGGTCGGCGGGGGCGAGGGTGTCTGTGTGGCCGTCGCCGTCCAGGTAACGCTGGGAGACGCGGTCGCCGAGGGCGTTACCGTGCGGGTCAGAGTTGGGGTAAAGATTAAAGTGAACGGGTCGAACCCGTTGTTGCAAGCAGCCAGTACCAATGTTGCACTAGTTCCGATGAACGCACAAAGGATAAGCTGTAGCCAATTTTTTAAGGGTTTTCCAGCACTTGAGAACATCCTCAATTTAGAGTGCATAAATTTCGGCAAATTTTTTCCTCAAATAGCGCAAGTAAGGCTGCGGATCAATCTTGGATCCAGTTACTTTTTGTACCAGGGTTTGTGGTTCGTATTTTGCCCCATACCGGTGAATATTTTCGCGCAGCCATCCGAGCAGCGGCGCAAATTCTCCATGGCGAATTGATTCGTCCAAACCAGGGACGTCTTTTTGAATCTGCTCCCATAGCTGGGAAGCCACCAGGTTGCCCAAAGCATAAGTCGGAAAATAGCCCAGGCCGCCAAAAGACCAGTGAATATCTTGCAAAACACCTTCCGCATCCGAACCCGGCGCCAAGCCAAGGTAGGATTCTACCCGGTCGTTCCATTCCTCAGGCAAGGATTTGACATTTATCGTACCCTCCATCAAGCCTATTTCTAGTTCCAGCCGCAGCATAATGTGAAGGTTATAAGTAGTTTCATCCGCTTCCACCCGGACGCGGGAAGGTTCAACCCGGTTGATACCGCAATAAAAGGTGTCCAAGTCAACGGTCTCAAGCCGCGCGGGGAAAGCTTCTTGCAAACGGGGGTAGAAATAAGTCCAGAAATCACGCGAGCGCCCTACCAGGTTTTCCCACAAGCGAGATTGCGACTCGTGGATCGCCATCGAGGCGCCATCAGCCAGTGGGCTGCGGGCCAGGGATTTCGCCAATCCTTGTTCGTAAAGCGCGTGGCCACACTCATGGATACTGCCAAACAAAGCCATCGGAAGATAATTGGGGTCAAAGCGGGTGGTAATGCGCACGTCGCCAAACCCAAGGCTGCTGGTAAAAGGGTGCGCAGAGCGATCCTGACGGCCGTGTTTCCAGTCAAATCCCAACCGGGTGATCACATCAACGCCAAAATCCCATTGCTCTTGTTCTGGACATTTCCGATACAAAAAAGACGAATCCACCTGAGGTCGTTGTGCAATGGCTTCAATTAATGCCACCTGCTCATTCCGCAGTACTGCAAAAATCGCCTGCACTTCAGAAGTCTTCAAACCAGGTTCAAAATCATCCAGCAGCGGGTCATAAATGTGATCATAGGGTGAATAGAAACTGGCATACTCACGTTTTAATGCAACGATGCGTTCCAGGTGAGGGCAAAAAAGCTCAAATTCGTTGCGCGCTCTGGCCTGCTCCCAAACCGATTGCGCCACGGCTGTCACGCGCGCATACTCGGCTACCCATTCTTTCGATAGGCGGGTAGCCTTCTTAAATTGGCGGCTTGCCACCTGCAGCAAACAGGCGTCATCACTTTCAGGGTCAAGAGTTCCGCCCCACAGTGTCAGGTCTTCAAGCAGTCCGGCCACCTCCGGGGAAACAAATAGGCTATGTGAAAGCTCTGCCAGAGTCGCCAGTTGCTCAGCGCGGCCCTCTGCACTACCGGCTGGCATATAGGTTTGTTGATCCCAACCCAGCACAGCCTGAGCATACTGCAAGTCTTTTATTTTTGCGAAGGTTGCTTTTAGCCTCTTCAGTTTTTCTTCCATCATATCTTTCCCTTCCAGCCAACCGCCTGCTGAAGACTGATCCATGCGACTGTCATCTTTGAGTAAGTATATGCCCATTTCTATTTTAATAGATTTTCGGCGGAGCATAGCCCCGCCGAGATCATCAGGTTATTCAGTTAACCGGCATCCTTGATTAAGCAACGCGCCAACGCAGTTCTTCACCGCGCAATGCTGCCAGTACCTCATTGGCAATATCATCTGCCGCGCGCTGTTGGGCTTCAGCAGTTTGGGCGCCGATATGCGGCGTGCAAATAACGTGCGCATGTTTTACCAGTTCAATATCCCCCGGTGGTTCTGTGCTGAATACATCCAGCCCTGCAGCAGCAACCTGGCCCGAATTAAGTGCTGCCAGCAAATCATCCTCGGCTATGACACCGCCTCTCGCCGCATCAATCAGGATAACACCTTTCTTCATCTTGGAGAACGCTTCGGCATTGAACATGTCGCGGGTAGAGGCGACCAAAGGAACATGAACGGTGATAATATCAGCGCGCGCATATAATTCATCCAGCGTAACGGGTTCTGCGCCGCGTTTACGAATTTCTTCAGCGGGAAGTTCGGGATCGTAGCCGATGACCTTCATATCAAAGGCGGATGCACGCACACCAACAGCAGCGCCAATCCGGCCATAGCCGACCACACCCAGGGTTTTTCTCCACAGTTCCCCTCCTTCCAGTTCCTTCTTCAGCCAGTTGCCCGATTTCATGCCTGCATCAGCGCGCGGGATTTCGCGAACTACTGCCAGCATCAATGCCATTGCCAGTTCAGCCACAGCAATCGTTGTGGCCGTAGGAGAGTTCACAACCGTCACATTGTGTGTCTTAGCTGCCGCCAGGTCAATATTATCTACGCCAACACCGGCCCGTCCGACTACTTTCAATTTTTTTGCCGCTTCCAGAACCGCAGGGGTAACTTTTGTCCGGCCGCGAACGACCAGAGCGTCATACTCCCCTACAATTTGCAGCAATTCCTCTGCCGAAATTCCCTTCTTATCCACCGTTTCGGCAGCGGCTTGAAAAATCGCCTTTCCGTTTTCTTCCAGGCCATCTGTCAACAATACTTTCCATGCGCTCATACTAGGTTCTCCTTAAATCAAATGATAATGATCTCAAACGAGGACTTTCCCTCATTAGATTGTACATTATATTCCATTCTGCCGGGTAGTGCCTTTCGTACCTTTCGTTCATGTGAAAGGAGAGAGGATTATAATTTAATTCATACTTCCGCATCCAACTGAGGGCTGGAAGAACGATAAAGTTGGAAGAAGCTCGCATAGTATTGAAAACTCGCTTGAAAAAGCGCGCCGCCCATGGCGGCATACACGATCGCGAGATAAGACTTGGGGAAAGATGAACTGCGCAGAAGAATACCGCCGGTCATCATCACGGCAATAATGAGATATCCTTTCCACGCCTGAAAGGCAAACAAACAGGCCTTGTCATTTAAGGAGAGAATACGTTCGATATTTTTTCTGGCAAGTTTGGAAAACTGAAAACGGTCGGCTGCTATAGAAATGATCAAACCAAGCAAGCCCAGCAGAGCGGTAATTGCCGAAAAGGGACGCGTAAGCCAGTTTACTGCATAGGTCAACAACAGAATACCCACCCCAGACCAGATCACGCCGGCTGATAATAATAACCATTTCTTGGGAATCGTTGGCTTTAACTTTAGAAGCGCTTTTTTAAAACCCATCTTTCCACCTTGGTACACCCAGTGGGCAATTTTGAAATCATGCAACACTTTTCTTTTCAGTTTCTCCGGCGCTCCCTATAAGGGGCCACACGCTACTCCTATCGTCTCTGCTGCCATTATTCATAGCGCAAGGCTTCCACAGGCTCCAGGTTTGCCGCCCGATTGGCCGGATAAATGCCAAAAAACAAGCCCACAGCAGTGGAGAAGAGCGTGGCGAGCAGGACCGCATTCAACCCCACCGCCGGCGTAAAAGGTGTGTCGTTGGCTGCGGCAATCAGCTTTACCACGAAGGCAATCAGCCAGCCAAAACCAATCCCGATAACCCCTCCCATCAAACTCAGCAGCGCCGATTCAGTTAAAAACTGGATAAGGATGTCGCGTTTCCTGGCGCCCAGCGCCTTACGCAGACCAATTTCGCGCGTCCGCTCGGTGACGGAAACCAGCATAATATTCATAATACCGATTCCGCCGACCAACAGAGAGATTCCTGCAATTCCTCCCAGAAAGATGGTGAACACACCGGTAATTGTCTTGGCTGTCTGGACGAAGTCTTCTTGAGAGAACACCGTAAAATCATTCGGACCGAGGAGTATCCGGTGTCGCGAACGCAAAATTTGGGTAATCTCATCCGTCGCGGCATCAACCGCGTCAGCATCCAGCGCCTGGACGAAGATGGTATCCACTCGATCACGGGTTCTTCGCAGCACCCGGCTCTTCGCTGTGGAAAAAGGAATCATGACTACGTTATCCTGGCTTCCAAAAGAGCCCCCGCCTTTAGATTCCAGCACGCCAATCACACGGAATGGTTGTCCTTCAATCCGGATTGTTTCGCCCACCAGCCCGTCTTTTCGATCGAATAATTTTTGCGCTACTTCCGGCCCCAGCAAGGCAACTGAAGCCTGCCCGAGGAGATGCTCATCGTTGATGAACTCCCCCTCTGTCACTGCATAGTTTCTTACCAATGCGTAATCAGGAGTCACCCCATTCGCAGACGCAGCAACTTCCTCCCCGCCGAACGATACCCGCACCTGTCCGTTGATTACAGGCGCGACATTGGCTATTGAAGGTGCCTGAAACTGATCGAGCAGGGCATCCACATCCGACAGCGTGAGCGGCTGAGGATTGCGCACCTCCTCTGAAGGGTTGCCAGAAAAAACAAATAAAAGGTTTGTACCTACTCCGCTAATTGCACCGGTGATCGTCTCCTGGGCGCCTTCCCCCACTGCCAGCATGGCAATTACCGCTGCCACGCCAATGACAATTCCCAGAATGGTAAGGCTGGAGCGCAGCTTATTGCTGTTAAGGCTTTCCAACGCTTCAAGAACAGATTGCAACAAGTTCATGCGCTGTCATCCAGCAAACCATCCCGCAGGCGAATCACCCGCTGCGTCTGGGTCGCTATATTGGGGTCATGTGTGACGACGATGACCGTCGTCCTCCGCTCTCTGTTGAGAGATAACAAGATTTCCATAATCTCTTTACCTGACTTTGAATCCAGGTTGCCGGTAGGTTCGTCCGCCATGATAATCGCAGGGTTGTTGATCAGTGCACGGGCAATAGCAACCCGCTGCTGCTGACCGCCTGAAAGTTCCGTTGGTTTATGGTGTGTCCGATCCGCCAGGCCGACCGCCTTCAAAGATTCGATTGCGCGTTCGCGCCGCCCTTCCCGCACCCCGGCGTAGCGTAACGGCAGTTCCACATTCGCGGTTGCACTTGCGCGCGACAGTAAATTAAAGCTCTGAAAAATAAACCCTACTTTGCGGTTTCGAATCTCTGCAAGCTCATCATCCCCCATATTCGAAACCAAATGACCGTCCAGATAATATTCGCCTGAGGTAGGCCGGTCCAGGCATCCTAAAATATTCATTAAAGTAGATTTGCCTGACCCCGAAGGCCCCATGATGGAAAGTATTTCTCCGCGTTGGATCGTAAAAGACACTCCGCAGAGAGCATGCACATCAATCTCACCCATGTGAAAAGTTTTTGTAATATTCTCTGTTCGGATGACGATATCGTCGTCCATACTTTAGTTGTCACCCCTCTCTGGATGCTGCATCCCGCCGCCAATCTGAGGCTGGACAACCGGGTTAAGCACGATAATGTCGCCCTCTTTCAACTCTGTGCCAACCAACTCGCTGACCGTATCAGAGGTGGCGCCAATTTTCACATCAACCGGCGTCGGCACATTGCCTTTTAATACGTACACAACTCTTTTACCATTGACAAAACGTACAGCACGGTTGGGCACTATAAGGGCGTTCTCCAACTGGTTTGTAATGATATTTACTGCCGAGGTCATCCCTGGTTTAACATCACTGTCGCTATCCAACATCTCAATTGTCACCAAGAAATTAACCACCCCATTCACAACTGTGCCGACGTGCGCCACTTCCATGACTCTCCCCTGATAGTCTTTTCCCTGAATTGCATCAAAGGTTATGCGGGTTGGAAATCCCACCTGCACCTGATTGATATCAACCTCTGGAATTTGCACATCCACCAGTAGGCGCGAAAAGTCATCCACGCGGAAGGAAGTCATCCCAGGTGATACCTGGTCTCCAGGTTTCAGGTTTGCAATCGTAACTGTCCCGGCAATAGGCGTTTCCAGTTTGTAAAGATTGACAGTTGCTTCCAATGCCTGCACTCGCGCTTCTGCCGCCGCGAGGTCATCGGGATCTACTCCACTTTTGATGCGCTCCCATTCTCGCTGAGCGTCTTCCAGCGCGGCACGGGCAACATCCACGCGCGCATCCGCTTCAGAGATCTCTTGCTCATCCGGTTTACCCAACAGATAATTCAAGTTTGCCAGGGCAGTATCTCGATTCTTTCGGGCCGCAGCCAGCGCCAGCAAGCCTTGCGCTCGGCGGGCATCATCTTCCGGTAAATCCGCCACAAAGCTGAAGGTATCCTCGGCGCGTTTGAGGTTCTCGTCCGCCAGGATAAAATTAGCACGCGCCTGATCCAGCGTGGCGTTATCTGAGCGGGCAAAGTCTTTGCTCAGCCGTTTTTCCTTCGCATCGTCTAACGCCTTCTGTGCCTGCACAAGAGTCTGATAGGCTTTGGCATTGGCACTCTCCGAGGTGTTCAGAGTCTCTAATGCGCGCCGAGCTGTAACCAGGTCTGCCCTCGCCAGAATGACCGCTTGCGGAAGAGAAGCTCGGTCTAGCTCCGCCAACGTATATCCTGCCGGTATTCGTTGCCCCACCTCAACATTGGCCTTCTCCACTTTCCCACTGGTTTGCCACACCAGAACTGCACTCTGGTTGGAACGCACCGTTCCGGTAGCTCCTACAATCGCTGTCAATTCCCCGCGTTCCAGCGTTGTAGTCTGCCACATACTATTGGCTGCTTGCCCTGCATTGATGGCTCGAATAACAAAAAAGGCAACAAGCGCTAAAAGGACAATGAGCGCTGGAATGACGATTCGCTTGCGGGTTTTCATGAAAACCTTCCTAAGGGTGACGATAGACTTTGATTTTACCACCGTACATTCATCTTTCAGCGCGCGAAACGCCTCAGCCGCCAACTTATCCAGCCTTGACAACGCCCGTTTGGCTGTTGGCGAAATTTCGCCTAACCGATCGGCTATAATACAGGTCTGCTGCTCCTTCAGGCAGCTGCTGAGCTGGTATGAGTACAACAAAACGTCTTGTCATAAATTTGATCGTTATTTTCATTAGCCTTCTTTTGGTCGTTCAGAGCGTCGTACCGCCGGCTAACCAGTTGGAACTTATCAGAGCCTACACCCGCGACATCGAATTTGATTTTAGCGCCTGGGTCTCCGCAGCATTCTCTGTAAAGCAAAAACAGGCTGCACTCAATCTACCTGAATATTTGAATCAAACCCAACAGACAACCATGATGGAAGACTGTCTGGCTCTGATTGCTGAAACCCGCTCGGTAAATGCGGAAATCGAAAAGCTTTATGCAAATCCGGACGAGGAAAGAGCCGGAAAAAATTTAGCGGTCCTCAGCCAGCGCTTGGAAGGTTTGGTGCAGCAACAGGAGCAGTTCACCCCGGTATGCGAAACCATCCTCCAGCAACAGGTCAATACCGTCTTAACGAGCATGGGGTTTACCCTTGGCGGGCAGGCCATCCCTCCCGTCTTGTACCACGCCACCCCCCTGCCCTATGCGTTGATCATTTCGCCTCGCTCCATCATCCGCCAGGACGCCAATATCTCATTGCGAACCGATCTGACACTTCCCGAGATGGTGGCGCTCGAACAGGAAATTGAGAAGAACCTAAACGTTTCCGCGCTGGTTGTACCAATCGGCGGAATTGGCGTTTACCCCACGATGGTTTTAAATACTTCTTACCTCCCCAGTCTGGTGGATATCGTCTCCCATGAGTGGACCCACAACTACCTGACGCTGCGTCCGCTGGGGCTGAGTTATGAAAAAAGCCCTGAATTACGCACGATGAATGAGACAACCGCTTCGATTGCCGAAGAGGAAATCGGCCGCGCCGTCCTTGAAAAGTATTATCCAAAATACCTGCCAGAACCCGTATCCTCGCCTCCTCCGGTGCCATCCACCAGTCCTGCCCCCCCACAACCTGTTTTCGATTTCAATGCGGAAATGCACATCACTCGTGTGACGGTGGACGCCCTGCTGAAAGAGGGAAAGATCAACGAGGCGGAATCCTATATGGAGGAACGCCGCCAAATTCTGCTTGAAAATGGATACCAGATTCGACGGCTCAATCAAGCTTATTTTGCTTTCTACGGCGCTTATGCAGCACAACCCGGCGGATCATCCGGCACGGATCCCGTCGGCCCTGCTGTGCGCGCTTTGCGCGCCCAAAGTTCATCATTGGCGGATTTCGTCAACCGCATCTCGTGGTTAACTTCTTTTGAAGATTTACAGCGGGTAACCAGCCCATAGGTTAAAAGTCATCCAGATCTCCGCCGCTCAACCCTGCGCCAAAACCCCCCATCCCCTCATCGTCGCCGCCAAACTCCGGCAACGATTTTTCAATTTCCTCCGTGGACTGCCCCGCCTCTAACCGGTTGATGACCTCATTAAATTCCGGACCCATATCTTCCCCCACCTCAGCGCTCATTTTACGTAACGCGCGCCCAAGTTCGCGCGGGTCATCTTCCAATCCTGGCATATCCTCCAACCCTCCCATGGATTCCAGGCGGCTCTCCTCCGAGCGTAATACCCGGATTCGCCCAATCCTGCGCTGTACGTTCCCACTGCCACAAAATGTACAGTGCACAGGCGCTTTGCCATAGTCGGCGTAAGACAAAGTTATGTCAAAGCGTTTGCCGCAATTAAGACAGCGAAAATCATATCTAGGCATTCCAACCTCTCGTGAGATGGTGAGTCATTTTCTCTATTATAATCAGGGTACAAAATTTTGCATCAAATTTCAATCCAGGCAGCTACTCATGATCTCTGACACCGTAGATTTTGATGTTTTTCACCCCCAACCGCTATTAATTGTGATCTCCGGGCCATCCGGTGTGGGAAAAGATTCGGTTCTGAAAGAAATAAAAAATCGCGGTGCTTCCTCCTACGCATTCATCACAACTGCAACCAGCCGCGAACCCCGCCCCGGGGAAATCGAGGGGGTGGATTATTTTTTCGTCAGCAAAGCGGAATTTGAAAGGATGATTGCCGCCCAGGAATTGATCGAATACAACAAGGTCTACAGCGATTACAAAGGCATTCCCAAGGCACAGGTGAAAACCGCGCTTTCTTCCAACAAAGATGTCATCGTTCGCGTGGATGTTCAGGGTGCTCTTTGTTTAAAGACGCTTTATCCGGAAGCAGTTTTTATTTTTTTGGTGCCGGACAATGCCGCCGTGTGGTATCATCGCCTGAAGAACAGGAAAACCGAAACCGCCAAGGAATTTGCTCTGCGTATAAAAACTGCGAAAACAGAAATGGAACATCTGGCTTGGTTTGATTATATGGTGATTAACGCTGAAAATCACTTGGAGGACACCGTGGCCACCATTGAGGCAATTATCACCGCCGAGCACCACCGATCGCGCCACCGGGTAATCACGACATGAACAACCCTGCATCAAATCCTTATCACGATCCTGTGGAACCACCGCGCCCATCGGTGCGCCTGGCACTGCCCCGTCCTGCCGAAAACTCCCGGGTAACTTACATTATCCTGGCCGTAACAATTTTTTTCTTTACCCTTCAATGGCTTGGCAGTCAGGTTTTAGGGGTGGATTACCTGCTGGTGTTTGGTGCAAAAATCAATCAGGCGATTCGAGCTGGCCAGTTCTGGCGGCTATTAACACCTGCTCTGCTGCATGCATCCTTGATCCATATCGGTTTTAATATGTATGCCCTGTACATCATCGGACGCGGCCTCGAACAACATTACGGGCATGGACGTTATCTGCTCTTGTATATCCTCTCGACACTTGGCGGTAATGTGTTTTCTTTTTTGTTCTCCCCCAACCCGTCTGTGGGAGCTTCCACCGCCATCTTCGGTCTGGTAGCGGCGGAGGGCGTCTTCATCTTTCGCAACCGCTCTATTTTCGGCGGCAATACCCGTGCCATGCTCGCCAACATTTTAACCATCATCGTCATTAACTTGATCCTTGGGCTCTCTCCCGGCATTGACAATTGGGGACATTTGGGAGGGTTGTTGGGCGGCGTTGCCTTTGCATGGTTTGCAGGACCAGTACTCAAGGTGGAAGGGTTTTACCCTAACCTGAAGCTTGTAGACCAGCACGATCACGGACGGATTGGTTTAATCGCCGCGCTGGAGATCTTGTTCTGGGCCAGCCTGGTATTTGTTGGGCTATCTTAAGGATTACCCTCGTCCATCTGCCAAAGCTCTTTTCTTTCCCCCAATAAAAACCATCCACCCTTGGTCTTGTCCACATTTGCTGGCGCGCGATCATAATACAATTCAAAAATGCGCCCGCCCGTTACGACAACCCGGAAGATATAGCGCCCCACCCCGCGCGATCCATGTATGGCTGCATGTTCGGCATGCTGGGGCTGCATCGTGCGCGCCATCTTGCCTCGGCGGCTAAAATCCTTCCATTCGGACAGCACCTGAAGGATCCGATAGGTCTCCCCGCCCCAACGAAACGCCGAAGGAGGGTCTGGTTTTTTCTCTAGCGCAGGTGGCCGGTCAAAAATCACCTCCACCGGCTCGCCGATGAACCGAAAAGGAATCGTATCCACAGCATGATTCTACCAAAGTTCAGGCTGGAAAGAAGGCCTGCGTCCATCTAAAAGGATAAATGCGTCCATACGCCCGCCGCGAAGACCCAGGCGCCTTAGCTCCTCCATATTTTTGATTTTCCCTTTTTTGCGCGCAGCAAGTATCGCTTTAGCCCCTTTGGGGCCAACCCCTGGGACGCGCAGCAGTTCATCAAGCCTCGCGTGATTAATCTCCAAAGGCTGTTCTGCAAAATTCTGCCGGGCCCACGCCAGCTTGGGGTCAATGTTCAGCGGCAAATTGCCATCCTGCAGGAAAGGGAAATCTTCAAATGAAAAACCATAATCTCGTAGCAGAAAATCGGCCTGATAGAGCCGTACCCGCCGCCAGGGGTGCGCGGCAGGTAAATTCTCAAAAGGTGTTCCCTGCAATGGGGTAAATCCGGAATAATATATTCTTCTCAAATGCAGGTTGCGGTGCAGGTAATCAGAAGCACGCAGCAGGTCCATATCGCTTTCCCCGGCTGCACCCACAACAAATTGAGTTGTGCTGGAAGGCCAGCGTCTCTCTCCTCCTGGTCCTATCGGTTTTTCCCGCCGTATCTGATCCACCCACTGCAAAGGTTTTACCAATTCCTCCACCAGTTGCTTCATCGGTGCAAGCCGTTGTAAATGCAACGTTGTCGGCGCTTCCAAGTTGACCGAAACCCTGCTCGCCAATTGCATGGCGCGTTCTATTTGGGCTTGCTGTGCACCAGGCATCAATTTGAGATGTAAATATCCTCGGAAATCATACTTGTTTCGCAAAATCTCCGCCGTCGCTAAAAGGCGGTCTTGCGTCTGACTGCCGCCGCCTGCAATCCCTGAACTGAGCAGCATACCCTGTACCAGGCCCTTTTGAGCCATCTGAATAAAAGCACCCGCCAGTTCCTCAGGCCGCAGCGTTTGGCGTGAAATATCCCGCCCGGAGCGAAAGAAACAGTAATTACAGTTCCGTTCACATACGGATGTCAGCATTGTTTTTAAAATTGGAATCCGCCGTCCACCGGGCATGGCAGCCATATAAATCGGATATTTCAGGTCGCAGGGGTGATCTTCACTGCCTGTTCCCCCGGTTGGGCATGGCTCCAGGGTTCCTGTAGAATTACCCACTGACCGGGTTGGCGGTTCCGGATCCTCAAAGGCCATACTCTGGCGGAAAAAAGCAAGTTTTTCAAAGGCATTCATATTTCAATTATAGAACAAAATATCTATATTTCAAGAGCGAATCGCACGATTTTAAGGTTTCCTGTAAGTTTTGTGAAAGAAAAGAGAAAATTTCATCCTTACCAAAGGTATATAATGGTATAAAATCTTCAGGGAGGCGGCATGAATATTTTTGATCGGATTCAAAAACCCACTTTATTATTGGATACACAAACAGCGAAAGCCAGCCTTCACCGGATGAGCGAGCGTGTAAAAAATGCCGGCATACGCTTCAGGCCCCATTTTAAAACTCACCAGTCCGCAGAAATCGGCGAATGGTTTCGCGCGGAGGGGGTTTCAGCCATTACTGTTTCCTCACTGGATATGGCATACTACTTCGCACAGCACGGATGGCAGGATATCACTTTGGCATTTCCGGTCAATCTGCGGCAGGTGGAGGCAATTAACGAACTGGCTTCCCGTATAAACTTTGGAATTTTGGTGGAATCCCCGGACTCAGTTCAGGTTCTTGCCAGCCGCCTGACCGCGCCTGTTCAGGTCTGGATTAAGGTGGACACCGGCAACGGGCGTACGGGCATTGCCTGGGATGATCTTTCAACGCTCCAAGCAGTTGCCAACAGCATACGGACTCATCAAAATTTACAGCTTGCAGGCTTGCTTACCCATGCCGGGCAGAGCTACCGCACTTCTCCAGAAAAAACTGTTTGCCAGGTCTATCAAGAAAGCGTTAACTGCCTCAACCATGGCAGAGACGCGCTGGCCGCCCTGGGTTTTGGGCAGATTCAGGCTTCAACTGGAGATACACCAGGGGCCAGTCTGTGCACCCCCGGCCGCGTGGACGAATTGCGCCCAGGGAATTTCATCTTCCACGATGTCCAACAAGCCAGTATTGGCACCTGCCGGGAAGAAGACATCGCCGTAGCTTTAGCCTGTCCGATAGTTGCGCGCCATCCGGAGCGAAATGAGGTGATTGTTTACGGCGGCGCGATCCACCTCTCCACAGATTTCCTTATGGAGAATGACCGTCGCATCTTCGGATGGGTTGCCCTGCCGCAAGATAAGCGCTGGAGTGCGCCGCTGAACGGAGCATACGTGCGCGGGCTTTCTCAGGAACATGGCGTGATCCACCTGGAATCAAATGACCTGGAAAAAGTTCAGGTCGGCGATCTGTTGTGCATTCTTCCTGCGCATTCATGCCTTACAGCACACGCCATGCAGGAATATCTGACCCTCGAAGGCCGGCGCATACTCACTATGAATCGGCAAGCATAACGGGTCTATGAGATCACCTGATGTAAAGGTTGGCTGGGGACGGAAAGAGCGTTAAGCGCTTTTCAATCTCCGTCTATGCGATTAACCTCAGCAAAGAAACTTCAAGAGAATTATCTTAAGGGATCAGCAATAACGGCACAGGTGTAAAAGTCAAAAAGAAAACAACCAAACCCACCGCACCCATAATCTTGCGGCGCGTATCCAGTGAGGTAATTTGATCCAGCGGTTCGGCAAAATTTCTCCCGAAGAAAAAGAAAAGCAGCAACGCCCAAAGCCACCAGCCGGACCAGAAAAAGCCTAAAACTCCCAGTCCGACCAGGACGAACGGAAAGATTTTACGCGCTGTTGTGCGTCCAAAGAGTACATAGAGCAGGTGTCCGCCATCCAATTGGCCTGCCGGAAGCAGATTTAAACCTGTAACCAGCAAACCCGCCCAGGCTGCAAAAGCAACCGGGCCGATCATAACATCTAACCCGCCATAGGGCACTGGCTGTCCTGTAAAAAAATAGCGCAGCCAGAACACAGCCGGCGGCAAACCGCCAAAATCAGGCGGGGTGGGCAGCAGCTTCCCATATACAAGGTATTTCAAGCCCAGATACAGGATCGAATTTCCCTCCAGCGAAAAACCACCAGCTTGCGGGCCTGCCGGCAGTGGATTTAACGCGGACTGGTGCAAGCCAATAATTAACGCAGGGATGGCCACGATGACCCCCGCCAAAGGGCCTGCCAGGCCAATATCCAATAAATGCCGCCGGTTCTTTGGCGGCTCTTTCATATTGATGAAAGCCCCCATCGTCCCGAACGGGCTGAGCGGCATGGGAATAAAATAAGGCAAGGTTACATGCACTCCATGATACCGCCCTGCCAGATAGTGTCCAAATTCGTGCGTACCAAGCACCACAATCATCGTTACAGCAAAGGGCAGTCCGCTCTTGACAACCACCCAAACCGCTTCCAACCAGTTCGCAGGCAAGGGTTCTTGCAACCCATAAAGCGCCCCACTTGCCAAAACACTCAAAAGCGTGAGAATAAAGAGCAAAAGATTAATACGCGGGTTGGAGGCTTTCGGCTGGGCAAGACGAGGCACAATCAAAATAACGTGCCGCCCATTCTCGAGGCGGAAAAGCGGAGCCAGATTGTAAGGCTTAAGCGCGGCATCCAGTTGATCATAGGCTGCTGCTGTATCCTCATTATAAATTTTGCCGCGATAGCGAATTAGGTACTTTTCCTTGGTAGTGCCCAGGGTAACATCATCCACATGAAAAATCTTCCGGACGTAGCCATCAATCGTTTCCTGCGTATAAGGCTCGCTCATTAATCTCCTTATTCCGGTTCTACCATTAGAAATATAAAAACGGGAATGGATGGGAGTCGAACCCACCGCGGCCCGCTTGACGACCCGCCGCCGATTTTGAAGACCGGGAAGCCCACCGGGACTCATCCATCCCCAAAGCTAAGCATACTCCAAGGTCATCAAATGTGTCAATAAAATCGTATATTTGCGCTTTCTTTTACTGTGGGATTTTA
>JADLFQ010000024.1 GCA_020845515.1 Anaerolineaceae bacterium
ATGCAGTACATGCAGAGATAACGCTGGCTGCCGCAGGGTGTTTTTCCTGCTCGATTTTGACGTTCGGTTCGGTGACACTTTGGACATTCGATCATATAGGTATTTTACCCAACTTTTAGCCACTCCCCTGAACACACTGTTTTGACAAATTGCACAATTCCCCTTATGATTGCTAAAAAGTCCGGGACTTCCCGGTTGGAGTTTAGCATGGCCACGCCGAAAGAATTCGGTTTACAGTTTCCTTGTGACTTCCCCCTGCGCATTATCGGCAGAAACGAAAATGATTTCGAAAATTTTGCCATTGAATTCGTGCGCGAGTTCGTTCCATACCTGGAAACCAGCACAGTTCGCAGCAAGACCAGCAGTGATGGCGCCTACATTTCTGTGACCATGAATTTTATCGCCGAAAACCGCGAACAAGTAGATATGATCTACCAGGCGATGACCGGGCATAATCGTATTCTGTTCGCCCTGTAAAAACTGGATCGCACGAACATTCCCCGCTCCCACAACTACATGCCAGACTTTCTCCGGCCCTAAAATACCATAAAGCGTTTAGTGTATAATCATTCCCATGAGTGAGGCACAAAATCGCCTGATCGCGCCGGAGCCCAAGGCAGATGACCGCCTGGATCAGGCGTTGCGTCCCCAAAGACTTTCTGAACTGATCGGTCAGAACCAGGTCAAAGAGAATTTGGATATCTTAATTGCGGCTGCCCGGCAGCGCAGCGAACCCATGGATCATATTCTTTTCTATGGGCCGCCAGGCCTGGGAAAAACCACTTTGGCGCACGTCCTCGCCAATGAAATGGGCGTCAACATCAAGGTTACCGCAGGCCCGGCAGTGGAACGTGCTGGAGACCTGGCAGCGATCCTCACCAACCTGCGCGGCGGTGACATTTTATTTATTGATGAGATTCATCGCCTCGGGCGTGTTGTGGAAGAAGTCCTTTACCCTGCCATGGAGGACTTTGCCCTCGATATTATCATCGGCAAAGGTCCATCCGCCCGATCCATCCGTTTGAAACTCCCCCGCTTCACCATTATCGGGGCAACCACACGCCTCGCGCTGATCAGCCCTCCCCTACGCGCCCGGTTTGGAGCGGTGTACCGCCTCGATTATTACGACCTCCCCGCCATGCAAACTATCGTCGAAAGGGCTGCCCGTCTTCTCGGCGTTCAGGCCAACCCGGAAGGTATCGCTGAAGTCGCACGCCGGGCACGCGGTACGCCACGCGTCGCGTTGCGCCTGTTGCGCCGCGTGCGCGATTACGCACAGGTGCGCGCTGGCGGCGCCATCACCAGTACGGTGGCAGGAGAAGCCTTGGGATTATTGAGCGTGGACGATCTCGGACTGGATGAAGTGGATCGCCTTGTATTGAAAACGATTATCGAAAAATATGACGGCGGCCCTGTTGGCTTAAGTACAATTGCCGCTTCAATCAGCGAAGAACCGGATACCATCATGGATGTCGTCGAGCCTTACCTGCTCCAACTTGGTTTTCTGGATCGCACTCCGCAAGGGCGTGTAGCTACCCGCCGGGCATGTGAGCATCTTGGCTTGCCCTTTCCCCAAACCCAGCAGCCCGGCTTGTTCTCTTCGTGAAAACCAGCGATTTTGACTATCACCTCCCTCAGGAACTTATTGCGCAAACCCCGGTGGAACCGCGTCACGCCTCGCGCTTGCTTGTATATAGTCGCAGTACCGGTAAGGTAGAACACATAACCTTCGGGGAAATTGGAAATTACCTCAAACCAGACGATTTACTCGTCATCAACCAGACTCGCGTCATCCCGGCGCGCATCTTTGCCAGAAAACCTACCGGCGGATTGGTGGAACTGCTCCTGCTGCGCCGCGAGGACGAGACCACTTGGGAGGTATTGGTCGGAGGAAAACGCCTGACATCCGGAAAAACCTTGTTGCTAGAAGACGGGTTAACAGCCAGAATCATTGCCCAACTTGATGGCAGCCGTCGTCAGGTGCAGTTTTCAGAACCCATTGAAACCTACCTGGAACGGCAGGGGCAAATGCCGCTTCCGCCCTATATTCATACCCCCCTTAAAGACCCGCAGCGTTATCAGACCATCTATGCCCGCACCTCCGGTTCTGCCGCAGCCCCTACGGCCGGTCTGCATTTCACCCCCGAATTAATGGAGAGTCTACGCGCTCAGGGGATCGAGTTTGCCAGCGTAACCTTGCACGTAGGCTTGGACACCTTTGCACCCGTCACGGAAGAAGACCCTTTGCAGCATACCATCCACACCGAATGGTGTGAGGTCACCCCAAATACCGCCGAGCAGATTAATACCGTCCGGCGTCGGGGCGGCCGCATCATTGCCGTCGGAACAACCTCGGTGCGCACGCTTGAAACCGCTGCGCAAACCACCCCACCCGGGATGGCTGTACAGCCTTTCAGCGGGCCGACTAATCTATTCATTCTACCCGGCTATTTCTTCAAAGCAGTTGACGCCATGATTACAAATTTTCACTTGCCACGCTCGACTCTTGTCATGCTCGTCAGCGCGTTTGCCGGGCGCGAACATTTGTTGGAGGTTTATCAGGAGGCCATTCACTCCCGCTACCGCTTTTACTCCTTCGGCGACGCCATGTTAATTCTATAATTTCGCGCTTTGCTTGACGAACCTTACAATCATTTTATAATCAGTGGACTCGCCAGCCGGTAATTATCTGGTTGTGCCGCACACTCAACCTTATCGGCACACTGCTGAAGAGCATTGCCATCGGTCCATACGGCCTCCGCTTGATCCATATACGCGAAGCACTCCTTTCCGCGATAGGGCACTCAATCGCAGCACCCGCTGCTTTCTTCGTCGCTGTACTGGCAAGCCATGCGGTGCAGGATTTTGATGCCAGGGGCATCTTTGCATAATTAATTCTTTTCCGAATGGAATAACACTATGAACCTTTCTCCCATCCCCAAAACACTGGCAGAGTTGGAACAAATCATCATAACCTGCCGGCGCTGCCCCCGCCTGGTAGCCTGGCGGGAAGAAGTAGCCAGGACAAAACGGCGCGCCTATCAGGACTGGACGTATTGGGGCAAACCCGTGCCAGGCTTTGGCGACCCGCAAGCCCGCGTACTAGTCGTAGGGCTGGCGCCTGGCGCTCACGGCTCAAACCGCACCGGCCGCATGTTCACAGGAGATTCATCAGGCAATTTTCTTTATGCCGCGCTTCACCGCGCCGGCTTTGCCAACCAGCCCACCACCACCAAACGGGAAGACGGATTGGCTTTGCGCGATATGTATATCACCGCAGTCGTACGCTGTGCCCCGCCCGACAACAAACCCGCCCCCGCCGAACTTGCCAATTGCCTTCCTTACCTGCTGGAAGAGATGAGGCTGATTTCCACTGTGAAAGGTATCGTCGCTCTGGGGAGCATCGCCTACAAACAAATAACCTCGGTCTATCGCAGCCGCGGCGCATCCTTTGAGGAACTGCCGTTTGGACACCATGTCCTCCTTCAGCCTGATGGTGATTTTCCATGGGTACTGGCTTCTTACCACCCCAGCCGCCAGAACACCCAAACCGGCCGCTTGACGATTGCAATGTTTGATCAGATATGGCAAACCGTGAACCGCCTGCTTGAAGAAGCGCCCACCCAGCCTTGATTATGATATCTTGCCCTCCCGGCCCAAGGATATAATCAACCCATGCACCCTGCCATAACAGCCCGCCTGCTGGAAATCAACCGAACTTTTTACCAAGACTATGCCGGTGCTTTTGCCGCCACCCGGCGACGTCTTCAGCCCGGCGTCCACCGCATTCTGGCACAACTATCGGTACAAGAACGGCAGATCATAGACTTGGGATGCGGTTCCGGGGCACTCGCCCTCGCCTGGGGGGATACAGGTCAGCGCGGCCTGTACCTCGGGTTGGATAACAGCGCAGGCTTGTTAAAAGAAGCCCGTCGGACAGTCGCCGCAAAAAGTTTTCCGGATTTGGAGATTCGCTTTCAAGAAGCCGACTTAAGTCAGCCGGGGTGGAGCGACTTCCTTCTGGAAGAGCCGCTCTGGAGCGGCGCGCTGGCTTTTGCCGTCTTGCATCACATTCCGGATATCTCAGTCCGCCGTCACCTGATGAAGCAAATTCATCTTCTGCTGCAACCCGGCGCTTTTCTGGCGCTTTCTGTCTGGCAATTTCAACACAGCCCGCGTTGGATGGCACGCCGCCTTCCATGGGAAACAGTACAAATAAACAGCACGGATGTAGAAGAGGGGGATTTTCTCCTGGATTGGCGCTATACCTTGCCCGGGCAGGAACCCAAACCGGGGCTTCGTTATGTCCATCTTTTCACCCAGGAAGAATTGAACGGCTTGGCAAGCCAAAGTGGCTTTTCTGTTCAGGAAGAGTTCAGATCAGATGGGCAGGGCGGACGTCTGGGGCTTTACCAGATCTGGTATGCTGTAAAATAATATCATCCTGGTTCACTGGACAATAGCATCCCATGTCCCACCTCAACAAAGGTTACCTGATTGCCCTCATTGCAACGTTCATCTGGTCTGCCACCGCGATCGTGATCCGTTATCTGACCGTGCGCTACAATCTGCCTCCGCTTGTACTGGCATTCTGGCGGGATTTCTTTTTAGCAGTCAGCATGGGGGGGTTTTTCGCTCTGTTTGCCCGGCAACACTTTTCTCTACCCACCGGCTCCTGGGGCTTTGTGATCTTGTATGGGTTTGTCCTCTCAATCTTTAATTCCCTCTGGACAGTCTCTGTACGTTTCAACGGTGCAGCAGTTTCCACGGTACTGGCTTACAGTTCTACGGCTTTTACTGCAATTTTAGGCAGGATCTTCTTTAAAGAACAACTGGATTGGGTGAAGGTTATGGCAGTGACCACCAGTATTTTAGGCTGCGTGTTTGTTTCCGGCGCACATGATCCCAGCGCATGGCACTTAAACACCGTGGGGATCATCACTGGTATTTTTTCAGGGATTGGCTTTGGCATATACACGATAATGGGCAAGTCGTCCACACAGCGCGGCATCAATTCATGGACTGCATTGTTTTACTCCTTTGCAATCGCAGCAGGTTTTATTTTTCTCTACACCCAAACACCGCTCTCATTTATGGAAGGCAGCGAGAAACCCTCGCTGTTTTGGCTCGGTGAGGCCTGGTTGGGCTGGGTACTGCTCTTTATTCTGGCAGTCGGCCCAACATTGGGCGGCTATGGG
>JADLFQ010000025.1 GCA_020845515.1 Anaerolineaceae bacterium
GATTCTTCATCAGAATCACCCCCATTTCCTTCATCAGACCCCAGGTTGATAATAATTATGAGAGCTTCAACAGCGACAACAACCAGATCTGTTCTTGTCGAGTACATCATCAAAAGGCGTTGGCTGGGAAACGGTCTGCTCATCCTGGTGGGCCTTTTTGCCCTTTACCGCCTGTCTGCTGAACTAATCGACAACCCCGTTCTCTTCCTCCAACAAGTGATTAACGGGCTGCAGTTGGGCTTCGTCTATGCCCTGATTGCATTGGGATATACGATGGTCTATGGTATCGTACGCCTGATCAACTTTGCGCATGGTGATGTCTTTATGGTTGGGGCGTTTATTAGTTTCTACGGCGTTACCAGACTTCAACTGCACACTTGGGTATCCAGGCTCCTTCCTTCTTTTCCCGCTGTCCCGGCTCAGGTCATTGGCACTATCACTGTTGTGTTAATGTCAATGGCAATTTGTGCATTGATGGCATTCACCATTGAGCGCATGGCTTATAAGCCGTTGCGAAATGCCCCGCGTATTTCTGCTCTGATTACTGCAATCGGCGTTTCCTTCTTCCTCGAATACTTCGGCGCATTATCCTTTGTCTTTAGCCCTAATTTTATTCCGTATAAACGCCCCTTTGAGGTGACTACCTGGTATCTGAACAAAGGGGGAATTGACCAGTTAACGGGCGGTCAGGCCGTCCCAGATGGCAGTGTCATCTTTTCGAATATCTTTGTAATCATCGTCCTTAGTTCAATCTTCCTAATGCTGACACTCCAATACATCGTCCGCAATACAAAAGTGGGTAAGGCAATGCGCGCTGCGGCTTATGACAAAGCTACTGCCCGCCTGATGGGCATCAATGTAGACGGCATCATTTCATTTACATTTGCAATCGGTGCCGCTTTTGCAGGCGCTGCCGGTATGCTTTACGCGATCGCCTTTCCTCAGGTCTTTTTCTGGATGGGCATCATCCCCGGCCTGAAAGCGTTTGTAGCAGCAGTGCTGGGCGGTATTGGGAGCATCCCCGGAGCGTTTGTGGGGGCATTAATTATGGGGCAGGCGGAGGTGCTTAGCGCAGCCTATATCTCCACCCCCATGCGTGACGCCATCGCCTTCAGTATCCTCATCATCGTGTTACTGATTCGCCCAACCGGTATTTTCGGCGAGCCAACACGAGAGAAAGCATAAGTTGCCATGAAAAAAATACAACGCGGCACTCTCATTTTTGGAATTGGCATCATCGTTGTCTTTGTCGCCATCCAACTTCTCGTACAATTCAAAATCCTCAATTCATTTTGGTTCACGATCATCCGGCTTGGCGCGGTCATGGCGATTGTCAGCCTTGGACTGAACCTGATCTATGGTTTCAACGGTCAGTTTTCCCTGGGGCAATGGGCATTCTACGCTATTGGAGCTTATGCTTCCGCCGATGCTACTTATCGCTGGACCCAACTCCACAGCGCCTTGGGCATTTTGGTGCTTCTGTTTGCTGTAGTATTGAGTGGTTTGGGAATATTACTGATCGGCAGATGGATCTCACGTATTCGAGGAATGGACGCGCTCTCTCAATTCGCGCTCTACTTAATCGCAATAGCACTCCTAACATGGATGGCTCTTCTCGTAGCGAAGACTCTGGACGCACCCGTTACAGCACTATTAAACGCCATTCCTCCGAATATCAGCCTGCAAATTGTTTTCTTCCTGAGTATCATCCTGGCCGGTCTAATCGCCGCTGAAGTCAGTTTTCTTTTTGGCTTACCGGTCCTCACGCTTGGTTCAGACTATTTCGGAATTGCGACGCTAGGACTCACCATCATTGTCAAAGTCTTGCTGGATAATTCAGATACAATGTTGGGTTTTCCGGAGATGAAAGGCGCGCGGGGGATGATTGGAATCCCAAAAATTACGACCTGGTTCTGGGTTTTCTCTTTTCTCGTTTTGGCAATCGTTATTACCCGCAATCTATTACTATCCAGCTATGGACGTGCAATTATTTCCGTCCGAGAGGATGAAGTTGCCGCCAAGGCGATGGGGATTGACATTGCTTTTTATAAAAATTTAACCTTTGTGATTGGTTCTTTCTTCGCAGGGGCAGCAGGCGCCCTGTACGCGCATATCAACGGCTTCTTACACCCCAACACGTTCAACTTCATCAAATCCTTCGACCCGCTCATCATTGTTGTTTTTGGCGGTTTGGGAAGCGTAACTGGCACAGTAGCAGCTTCTTTTGCCTGGGCACTAGTTTTGGAAGGCTTTCTTCGCCTCTGGCTTCCACAAGGTTTTGAAACTTGGAGATTTGTTGTTTATCCATTGTTACTGCTCATTATGATGCTCCTCAAACCAAACGGATTACTGGGAAGTTACGAAATTGCCTATCTTCGGGATCACATTCCATCACTGCGAAAGAAAGATAAGGCGCAGATACAGCCCCCCTCCACCTATCCCACAGCCGCGACCGATGCGCAGGAGGTGAAATCATGATGACGGTGGCCACAGCAGCGCCCTCTGCAACACTTAACAATAACAACGCCCCAGTCCTCAGTGTACAAAATCTTTCAAAAGAATTTGGCGGTCTCAAAGCCGTATACAACTTCAACCTCGAGCTGGCAGAACACAGCCTGATCGGTTTGATTGGCCCCAATGGAGCAGGAAAAACAACTGTCTTCAACATGATTACCGGAATTTATGTTCCAACAACCGGTTCGATTAAATTGTATGGCGAAGAAATATCAAACCTTGAGCCTCATAAAATCAATCACTTGGGCATTGCCCGGACTTTCCAGAACATTCGCTTGTTCTCCAACCTCACTGTGCTGGATAATGTCCGTATTGCCTACCATACCCACGCTGGATACAGCCTTTACGACAGCATCCTCAGAAGCAAAAAATATTCTACACGAGAGCGGGAACTGACCGAAAAAGCACAGGATTTTCTTGAGGTTTTTCGCCTTGAAGACCGGCAGACAGAGATTGCCAAGAACCTTCCCTATGGAGAGCAGCGTCGTTTGGAAATTGCTCGCGCCCTGGCTGCCAATCCGAAACTTCTTTTGTTGGATGAACCTGCCGCTGGAATGAACCCGGCAGAGACAGTAGATCTTATGAATCTGATCCATTTCATTCGAGACAAGTTCAACCTGACCATCCTGCTTATCGAACATCAAATGCGCGTGGTGATGGGAATCTGTGAAGGCATTACTGTGATGGACTTCGGCGAAGTCATTGCACGCGGCACGCCCAAGGACATCCAATCCAACCCGCGGGTGATCGAAGCCTATCTCGGCCCTGGTGCTGCTGCGCTTTCAGAAAAATTTAAACGGAAGAAAAACCAATGATGCTCCAAGTTGAAAACTTGCATGTTTACTATGGCGCAATTCAAGCTCTAAAAGGAATCAGCTTTCACCTTGAAAAAGGTGAGATCGTCGCTCTGATCGGGGCAAACGGCGCTGGGAAAACGACCACGCTAAACACCATTTCCGGCCTTTTAAGAGCCCGCCAGGGAAGTATTTCCTTTCTCGGGGAAGATATCAGCAAAATACCCGCTGAAGATATTGTGTACAAAAAAATCATTCACGTTCCAGAAGGACGGAAGATTTTTGCCACATTAAGCGTCATGGAAAACCTGGAAATCGGCGCCTATACCATGACTGATAAAAACAAAATTGCTGAGAACATTGAGCAGATGTTCCAGCGTTTTCCTCGATTAAAAGAACGCCAGAACCAGTTGGGGGGCACTCTTTCGGGCGGTGAACAGCAAATGCTGGCAATAGCGCGCGGTTTGATGACCAATCCGGTTCTTATTTTACTGGACGAGCCCTCTATGGGATTAGCGCCAGTCATCGTCGAGCAAATCTTTGAAATTATTCAGGAGATCAATGCGCAGGGCACAAGCGTTCTGCTCGTTGAACAGAATGCGCAAATGGCTCTTTCCATCGCAGACCGTGCCTATGTATTCGAAACGGGAACCATAACCTTGGAAGATGAAGCCCACAAACTGCTTGAAAATCCGTTGGTCATCGAAGCCTATTTAGGCGGGCATTAATAGGTGTACTTATGACAACCATTCAAAAAATCCTACTGTTCATCATCTTACCGATCATTGCTCTTCTCAGTTATCCGCCAAAAATATTCGATGGCGGGCTTCCCTTAATTTTCGCTGTGGCAATTCTCTTCATCGCACTTGGAGTACTCATCTGGCGAGGTCGTAGCCTTGCGCTTCGATTTGCCATATTTGTTCAAGGTGTCAATGTCATCATTCGTATCATGATGTTTTTCTCCCTCTCGAGCGACAAAGAAGGCGCGATATCCTACGCTGGGTTAATTACCATGACATTCGGCATCGCACTCTCAATATACCTTCTACTGCGACTCGATAAAGCCGATATCCGCCTTTTAATGGTGAAATAAAAAAAGCGGGGATCTGCTATAACGAGTGTTGAAAAACAAAGCCCCCCTTATATAGGGGGGCTTGCTGTAAAGTGCTGTTTAGCAGGTTAAAAAGCCCCCGCCATGCCGTGTGTTGCGTAGTTTTGAACCTGCTTGCGCAGGTTGGGTCCCGCCCCAGCAGCTCCGCCTTGGCTCAGGCCTATCGCGTTACCACCGCAGATAATGGGGCCCTTTTTAAAAGTGTTGGCTCAAAACCGGTCGTGCAGCATCACGTACACAGCAGGGTACTGCTCTTATACCATATTTCAAAGCAATTGTGTAGGGTAACAGGTTTTTAGACAATATAGCATAATAAAAACGAAACCATACCCTGCTCTCCCGGGTGAAACAAATGAAAGCGATACGGTCATTCATTGCCATTGAATTACCTTATGAAATTCAGGAACAATTACAGCAAGTCGTTCAACAGCTAAAATTCAGCTTGCCGGATATCGTACACTGGGTTGCCCCCAAAAATATCCATTTAACCTTAAGATTTCTCGGGGACGTCTCCCCCGCTAATATGGACGTATTGAAAGAAGCCCTCAAATTAATCGCCGGAAAACACCCATCTTTTGAAGTATGTCCAGGTGGGATTAATGCATTTCCGACGAGGCGACGGCCGCGTGTTCTCTGGGTTGGAGTAGAATCATCTCCTATCCTCAAAGTATTGCAACAAGCCATAGAAATTGAAGTGCAGAAGTTGGGCTGTGCGCCTGAAAGCCGCCCTTTTTCTCCTCATCTCACGCTTGGGCGAGTCAAACAAAACGCTTCCTTCGAAGCGATCAATAGAGTCGCTGCGGGCCTGACAAACCTGCAGCAAGCCCACCCTGTAGACAGCTTTACTGTACACCAATTAACGCTCTTTAGGAGTGACCTAAAACCGGGTGGGGCCGTTTACACTCCCATAACAACCGTTTCACTGAACCAAAATCATGAAGTAAAATAGGGAATAAGACATAATATCAAACATGAGGTGAAAACTGGATACGCTTACACTGGCAAAAGAACTTGTAGAAGCACTTGAGGAGAAAAAAGCAGAAAATATTATTTTGATGGATATTCAAGAAATCGCATCATTTACCGACTATTTTATTATTTGTTCCGGTACAAGCGACCGGATGCTCTCCAGCTTGGTTGACACCATCACCGAAACGGCGAAGAAAAAAGGTGAGCTGCTTTCAAAATCAGAAGGTGAAGCGAGCGGCGGTTGGATATTGGTAGACCTTGGTGATATTATCCTCCATGTTTTTTCGCCAGACCAAAGGGAATACTACCAGTTGGAAAGACTTTGGGACAAAGGCAAAGTTCTGCTTCACGTCCAGTAATAGCAAAGTGTACTTCCTCTCTTTTCTCTACGGGCAATTAATGGATCGGAAGATGTGAGTGGGTGATCGTCTTTTTGTGCAGCCCGCTTCCCACTTGAGAATTATCACCAACCAATTTAGCGCATTCTTCCGTTCCATATAACCGTGCTGGTCGCGCAATGAAACATCATAAGAGCAGAAATCAATTCCATTATCAAGAGAAAAGTTTTTTCTCAGGTCAATTCGAAGGGATATCAAAAAAGAGAAACCTTATTAAAAAATAGTGCCCTTCCATCCTTATGGAAGAGCACTTTCTCGTGTTTCAGTAGTTTTACTGCTTATTTAAACGTATCAATATAGGCAACCACCTGCCAGATTTCATCCTCGCTGAGGATCGCCTTCCAGGCCGGCATGGAAGAATTGAAAGGCGCGGTCATGCCACCCTCCGAAATTCGCCAGAAGAGATAATCATCCCCATTTGCCTGCGCGACGTCCAGGTTACCCGGATGTGGGTCCAGGCTGGCGCCGGCGGGGCCATCGCCCTTGCCCGAATCTCCATGACAGGAAGCGCAGTTTGTAGTATAGATTCCCTTGCCTTTTTCCGCCGCTGCGCTGTCATTTGCCATAGGGTTGGTTTTCCCTTTATAAGCTGCGGGGACTTCTACGGTTGTTTTAGTTCCTTCACTATTGGCAACCTGTTGTTTTCCACCACATGCACTCAACGCCATTGCGCCCAGGATCAGGACTGCCAGGATTGCAAACAAAGATCTTTTCATTCTATCCTCCTGAATGAGTTTTGAAATATAAACATAAGGGGATTATAACGCCTTTTTACGTGCTCAAATGAGTGCTGTTCAAGGTTATACAAACCCATATACTTTTAAACAAATGTATAAAATCCATTTTTAAAAGTGATATTTGGCACTATCTAATATCAAAATTATCTATTATCCTGTACTGTAAACCATATATTCAGTTATTAAAACTTAGGGATATATTATGTTTAGAATAAGCAGAAGATTAGATTACGGCATGCAACTTATGATCGCCTTGGTGAGTGACGTTGAAAACAAACCGCGATCCACCGCTTCACTTGCCAACGAACTTGCCATTCCCCTCCCCTTTTTACATCAAATTTCGCATTCGTTAATGCAAGCTGGTTTTATTAAAGCCACTCCCGGCCCGCGCGGCGGAATCCGGCTTAATCAACCAGCTGCTTCCATCTCCTCTCGGCAAATTGTCGAAGCATTAGAGGGGCCTATTGACATCAACCCTGCCTCTGAAAATATACAAGGGGAAAACCGGGTTGATCCCTCTTCCCGTGCAGAGGATTTATGGCAAGAAATAGAAATTCAACTGATCCAATACCTTGACCACCAAAATTTGGAAGAGCTTTCCAAACATGGCCCCAAAGCCCTCTTTTCAGAATATCCGGTTAACAAAACCAGGGGACAACTTATTATCAATTAATCGCATACCAGTTGTTCAAACTTATAACAAAGTCCTGATTCAATCATCAGGACTTTGTATTCTTAAATTCAACCAGTCTATTTCGTTCTTGCCCTGGTTATCATCGGATAAGGCCGGTTCTCATCTAATAAAACAACTCAGCCTTTCAGCGCTTCCAGAACTTCCGTACTGTGATCTGCAGGTTTCACATTCCGAAAAATTTTTTTGATCTCTCCATTTTCTCCGATCAAGAAAGTCGTACGGAAAATCCCATCGTATTCCTTGCCCATAAACTTTTTTCGTCCCCACACGCCATATAACTCGCTAACTATATGGTCTTTGTCGGAGAGCAGTATAAAAGGCAGGTTGTATTTTTGCTTGAATTTTGTATGAGATTTTGGCGAATCCGGGCTGACGCCCAAGATAATCACGCCGGCCCTTTCATACGCACTGTAATCATCGCGGAAATTACACGCCTCTGTAGTGCAGCCGGGGGTATCGTCTTTGGGATAAAAGTAGAGCAACACCGGTTTTCCGGAGAAGTCTGATAGCTTTCTTACTTCGCCGGTTTCGTCCGGCAGGGAAAAATCTGGCGCGGCTTTATTTTCTTGAATATCCATTTTTCACAAACCTCCTTTAAATAAATCTGCGTAGTTATTCCAACAGTCCAATACGATATTTCCCATTTGGGAAGTATCATAGCCGGGAAGCGTATGGATGGCTTTTAGAAACTCCCCATCCGCCATCAAATCAAAAATTGGGGTTAACAGGTCGCCCTCAAAAAAACTGCATGGAATCACCAGGTCGTATCGCTCATGAAAGAGTGGGACAAAATCCAGCTCAAGCGCATACGCCGCGGCTGTTACGCCCAGCCCGCAATCTCCACGCCCTGATGCCACTGCCGCAGCAACAGAGAGGTGCGTATATTCTTCCTGGTCATATCCTCGTATATCTTGCGGAATGATCCCCATTTTTTGCAAATGAAAATCAAGCAGGACTCGCGTACCAGCGCCGCGCTGTCGGTTAATATAATGTATATCCTCACGCGTCAAATCCGTCAGCGAGATGATTTGTTTTGGGTTTCCTTTGGGAACGATCAACCCCTGCTCCCTCCCAACCCAGGTGACCAGCCGCACAGGGAGATTGGGCAGGTATTGTTTGATTGCACTCAGATTATATTCTCCGGTCTGTGGATCCAAAAGGTGAGACCCCGCGAGATGAGCTTCCCCTCGCCGCAGCGCCACCAACCCCCCCTGACTGCCCACATTGGCTGAAACCAGCCGCCGCCCGCGCTCTGTCAGATATTGTGCAAGCACATCTAACGTCATGTCATGTGAGCCGATTACAAATATCGTATTTTTCAGTTCCGCAGGTTTGCGGTAAAGCCTGACCTTTACCGCCGCGCCTGCTTCCAGCCCTTGCACGCCGCGCGGAATGACGGTAATGCCGTCTGCTCGTACCAGTGAAGTAATCACCCCTGCACCGCGAGAGGCCGGCGCAGCCAGCATCCGCCCGCCTACCTCCCCAACGGCTACGCGCATGTAATCGTCATCTCCCGCCGGAGAGGTGACTTTGCGCGTTAACGTTGCTTCAATTTCAAGCGGCTGCAGTGGTGCAGCATTCCCTGTCCAGCGCGCCAAAAGCGGCTGGATAAATATCTCTCCGGTAAGCGCAGCGGATACTGGGTATCCCGGAACACCCACAATGGGAACTTGTTTCGCCGCACCCCCTCCTTGCTCCGAACGGCGGATCATCCCCAAAATCACAGGATGCCCAGGGCGAATTGCCACGCCATGTACCAGCAATTCACCAAGTTGCTCCACTACGCGCGAAGAAAAATCTTCAGACCCGGCGGAAGAACCCGCATTAAGCAAAACAAGGTCGTAACAATCGGCCGCTCGCTGAACAGCTTCGCAAATTAACTCAAATCGGTCAGGAGTGATCGTGAAGCGTTTCGCCTCCCCTCCCCAAGCGTTAACCTGGGCTGCTAAAACAATCGAGTTATACTCGATGATATCGCCGCGCTGTACCTTGTGCCCTACCGGCACCAATTCTGTCCCGGTAGGTAAAACGGCTACCCTGGGTTTACGGCTCACCCACATCGTAGAATGGCCGCTGGCTGCAATCGCGCCAAGGCTCACTGGTGTAACAATGGAACCAGCCGGCAGAATAAGCTGTGTAGCTACAATATCCTCACCAAGTGGGCGCACGTACGTCCAGGGCGGCAATGACATGCGAATCCGGATCTGTATGGGGTGGCGTAAATCATCGGTGGGTTCCCCTTGCGCACCTACCGGCTCCACCTGCTCGATCGGTACCACCGCGTTGGCCCAGTCAGGCAGAGGATCGCCTGTATCCACATACACAGCCTGCTCATCCGTCTTCAATACCCGGGGGTTGGAGGGCATGGCACCTGCTGTTTCTTCTGCGCGCAGCGCGAAACCATCCATCGCGGCCGCGTGATAATGTGGCGACGATAAGCGTGCCCACACCGGTCGGGAAAGCACACGCCCAAGCGCACCTTCATCGAGCGTAATTTCTTCCTCGCCAAGAACCTGCCACAGGCCAGCTTCGCTCAAGGCTTTTTGTAGCCGCTCTTGCGCCTCTTGCAGAGGAATATCGTTCAGATAAACAGACATGCCAAATTTCTCATCTTCTACAACTCAAGGGGAGACTGTCGCTGTACCATTGGAACCGGCAGGATTAGGAGATGCCGCAACCGGCTGGGCAGTACCAATAGCAACTGTTTCGGGAGATAGTGGCCGGTCGCCTTTCCAGGGCAGTATCCCCATAAAATCTTCCAGCGCCAGGTCTTTGCGAATCTCAAAGCGCGGCATATAGTAGATTGACCCCAAGCTGTGGTCAGAGGATTTAAATAAGCCGACCGCGTTCTTATAACCCCACCGCTGCACCCGGGAAGTAATTTTTCCCTCTCCATCAATCGCCCCAGCCGGGTAAGAAAACGAAGTGATGGGAACGCCGAGGGTCTCTTCCAGCCTTAAGCGCGATCCGGAGATTTCATCCCCGAGCGTGTCCGAATTGGAAGCCAATACATCCACCAGATTATTACCGGTCATGCCCTTGCTGCCCACTTCCCATCCCGCGGCAATCAGATCTTTCACTTGTTGAGAAGTCATTACGCCAGAACCGTTTAGCTGGTTCACAACCACATAAATCGTACCAACAAAACCCAACCGCTGCATTATAGGGAAAGCCTTGCGGTAGATACCCAATTTATTGCTGTCAAAAGTAATCGCCACCGGTCGCGGCGGCAGCGGCCCCCCTTCCCAAATCACCTGAGAAAGCTGTGAAACTGTCAGGGATGTATAGCCCAAGTCTTTAAGCGCCATCATTTCCTGCTCAAATTGTTTAGAGCTGACATTCAGCGGGCTTTCCCATTGGTAATAAGGATCATCATCCACGTTGTCTGCGATAGTTGTATAAAGCAAAATGGGCGCGGTTGCTTTACCAGCCGGATTGTTCACCCATGCTTCCGTTGGGGTCGCGGTGGGGGCGAGCGTCATTGTTGCCGTCCCGGTTGGCTCCGGCGGTGGAGTCTCAGTTTCCGTTGCAGTCGGTGGCAACAAGACCGCCGCACCGGTAAGCTGGGCGGCCACGGTCTCGACTGCCTGGGTGTAAATCAGGTTGGGGTCAGTTGTAGCTTGTGCAGGCCCGCAGCTTGATAGCAACAATGTTAGCAGTACAGTCAACATGGTTTTCTTCATTTCTTCTCTCCTGGAATTTATAGAAATTCCACTTTCACAAAATTCCCTGCAGAAAAACCGGTCACATCCGCAGGGATATAAATTAAGCCATCAGCCTGTGCGAGTGTAAAAATCAAATTGCTCTTAAAGAAAATCGGCTCAGCCTCGTAATACTCATCAGTTTGTATGAGGCGTGCTGGGATCCAGTCCTCGCGGCCTGCTTGAGAAGCCAGGTTGATTTTCAAGCGTGCTCTAACCGAAGGCTGTAATGGTATCTTTTTTAGCCCGGCCAACCTGTGAATGAGCGGCGCCACAAATAGCCGCGCGATTACCAACGCACTGACCGGGTTCCCGGGCAAACCAACAATCGCTTTGCCCTTACAAACCGCCAAGATCGTTGGTTTCCCTGGGCGTACGCTGACACCATGTACAAGCACCCCTGGATCACCAATTTTTTGAATGACATCTGCTGTCAAATCGCGCGTACTGGCTGAAGAACCCGCTGTAATTACAGCCGCATCGCACTCTTGCAAGGCCGTGTTCAAGGTTTGGTAGAGAGTATCCGCCTGGTCTGGAATAATGCCATACTGCACTGGCTCTCCGCCTGCTTGTTCGATTAGTGCGCTTAGGGAGTAGCTATTGATGTCCCGCACTTGACCAGGCTGTGGGCTTTTTTGTGGCGGAACGACTTCATCGCCGCTTGAAAGCACCCCTATCCGTGGGCGTTTCACAACAATAACCTCTGCAATCCCCAATGCCATCAAAACCCCGATCTCAGGTGGGCGCAGACGCGCCCCGCCCGGTAGCGCCTCTTGCCCTACTTTTAAATCCTCTCCTGGTAGCAGCGTATTTTCGCCTTCGCCAACAGCGCGCAAGACTTCCAATTCATTTGACCCGGTTGCCTGTGTATGCTCAAGCATCACCACAGCATCTGCATCTGCCGGGAGCATACCTCCGGTATGAATTAAGGAAGCCTGCCCCTCAACCAGAGAAAATTCTGGTGCTTTGCCCATAGGTGTCTCTGGGCCAAGCGAAAGGTAAGCTGGGAGGGAATCACTCGCGCCAAAGGTATCCCGTGCGCGCACCGCGTACCCATCCACCGTACTGCGGGAGAAAGCCGGCAGTAATTCGCCGGAGACAACCGGTGCCCCTGTAACCCGGTTGAGCGCACAATGCGCCAGGGCCGTTTCCAGTGCAGGAGAGGCGTCTGGAAGGTGATTCAGCATCAATGCCAGCGCTTGCCCGGGGGGTAATAGTTCAAGAAATTCAGGCATATATCAATTTGTCCATAGAGCAATGATCAATAAATATACAGAGATGACAGGCAGAGCAACAGCCACCAATTGCAGTATCCGCCAACGCGGCGGTGCGCCGCCGGAGATTTGAATCATCTGGTAAACCTGAAAAAGTCCCAAAGGAAAACTGAGCAAAACCGGCCAGGTAAGATTCCAAGGCAAGCCTATCACCAGTGCTATGCCGAACAAAAGATAAGCTCCCAGAATTAGCAGGTTGTGAAGTTTCATCCCCATTTGCCACCCAATACGGGAAAGCATATCCTGTTTGTCGGCCTTAATGTTCCGGCCAAATTCACGCAAGTCTTTCACGAGCAGCATCGCAAGATACAGGCTGGTAAGGGGAAAAGCCAGCATCGCAAGTAACCGATGCAAGGCGCCTGCCTGAAGAGAAAAAGCCAATGCCGGGATCAAGGCTGTGGTTAGAAAAGTCTCCACCAGTTCTCCGTAGCCAGAATAAGCCAAACGGGTAGGCGGGACCGCATACAAGATGGATAAGAGAAAAGCCAGCCCAAGGATAAAAAGAGCCCCAAGGTTCAACGCGTCGCGTAAAATTAATAAAGCAGTTAATACTGCGCCCACCGTCAGCAAGATACTCACAGTTTGCAGTAGGAGTGTGCGCATCCCCAGGACAACTCTCCGGCCGGTTGTTTCAACTTGATACAGCTGTGAGGGATCGAGCCAATCATAATAAGCTTTGAGCATATACCCACTGGCTTGCAGCAAAAAAGTGCACCCCAAACCAAGCCAGAAATTAATCCAATCAATTGATCCGCCCAGAAAATGATGAATGCTCGCCCCAGCCGTATATGTCATCAGACCTAAGAGCAATTCCCAAGGGCGGGATGCGGCAATCATTTTGGAAAGGTTGGAGGGATGAGGAGGGTTCATATTTTTGAGTTCAACGAGATATAAAAACGAATACCCTATCTTAACTGTTTTGCTTTTATTTCACAACCCACATAACTGCTGTAAGAGATAGCGGTTGCCAGCCCCATATTGCGGCGGCAAGCCCTCTTCTTCAGCGGTTAAGACCTTGCAAACCCGAAAATGAATGTAAGGTGCTTCTCGAATGATCGGCAGGATACTGTTGGCGGCATCATACGCTCCCGTATAAGCATATCCTTGCAAAAACGGGAGCCACTCAATCCAGTCACTCGCGCGCAGGTTTTGGCTGCGCGCCTCATCCCCTAAACGTACGACCTCATTCCAATCTCCTCTCTGGCGCGCCAGCGAAGCTTTTTGATAGAAATAACACCAGGCATGATTTGGCTCTGCTCCAAAAATATCAGCCGGCGGCCTATGCACCTCCCCATCCACCCTGATACGGTTGATCTGTGATTGCTGCGCAATCAACTGGATGCGATAATCCTCAATCCCCGAAAGTTCTGCGCGTTCACCATCCAGGACGTGTAAGCACGAATTGAGAGAGGACTGCGACAAAACAAGTGTGTTGGCATAATCCCGTACCACATCAATCGTACGCATTGTCCGCTCCGATGCCGTTCCCATCAGGATATTCTGAAGCGATTGAGGATAAAGCACTTCAGATTGAACCCTTAAAGGCCCCGGGGTGGGAAAATAAATCATGTTGGCCGGACCCCACAGCTCATAATCTTCTTCCAGCGGTATCCCTGTAAGATGAGCCACAAGCACAGTATTCTCTTCTAATGCTGGAGCTCGCCAGCTAAGCTGCCACCAAACATTACGGGCAGTGCTCCACTGATTAACGTAATTAATGATATTGATATAATGCGTCATTACTGCCAGGCCCGTCAGAAATATCAACCCCCAAAGACGCAACCCCATCCGCTCCTTGGAAAAGAATAAACCGGCAAGGATAAGAGCCGAACCCATCGCTCCGGGGAAAGTAAAACGATCCAGGCTGGCGCTGAAAGTTACTTCCCTGCCCGCGAAAATAATCGGAAGGGAGGTCAGCAACACCCACACCCCCCCCAATGAAGTCATTGCAAACACCGGCCGCGCTTCTTCACTGGGTTGATCTATTGAATTCTTTCCGCCCTCAGAAAAGACACGGTAAACAAAAAAAACTGCCAGGCCGGCAACCATTCCCAGTGCCAGGGCTGTTAAAAAATCGCGCAGCCTCGCAACCGACAAAAGCAAATACGGGGGCACCCCCCAGGACAAAAAAGCAACTTCTACAACGTCTTTAAGTAGTTCCGCAAAGAGTCTCAAGCCCTCGTACTGCGGATTTTGAAAGATGGCCTTGGCGATTGTTCCAATGTCCGTACCAGCACGTGGACTCTGAAAAATAAAAGTTCGCCAAATCAGGAAGAGCAAAACGGCAGTTGCGTAAGGAGCCCAGCGGATTACCACACTCCGCACCCGATTGAATAGCGCCGCCCTCTCCCTGTGCTTCGGCTGAGTCATCAACCATATCAAAGCAAACCGTACGCCCTCCAATCCAATATAATATTCCATCATCGCCATTGAGGTCAGCCCCAGCAGCATGGCTGCCGCCGTCCATAGGAAGCGCACTGCGCGCCTTTGGATTCGGAGAGCTTGCACTGTAAAAGCCAGAGAAAAAATATAGAAGGTCATATTGAGCAAATGCGGCTGGTATTGAATTCCATTCGGTTGCTCCAGAAAACCCGGAAAGATTGCGAATAAGAGTGCAGCGGCCAGAGTCGCCTTTTTGAAACTCGGCCACAACAATTGAAGCAACCAGTAAGCTCCCAAAATCCCAGTAAGCCGGATCAAATAGGCCGAAATATTCCAACCCAGCGCTGCATTCCCAAAAAGAGGATAAAATATCCAGGCATAAAAATATCCAATCAACGGCCGGTCTACTGAATAAATATCAATAAACTTTAATGATCCTTGTGTATACCCCGCGTAAATCAGATTCCAGTCATCACGATAATACCCCAAACGTTGCAAGTGCGGAAGAAAAGCAAGTGCTGAAACCGATACGAGCAATATAATAGGAAGAAGTCGCATGAGATGCTGACTTTTTTGTAACTTAAGGCTCATGGAAGGGAAATCCTCCGGTCAAGGGTAAGGCAATTATACTTCAGGTAATTTCGTTGCAGAGTTCCCCGAATTGCCTCACAAATAATCTTACTATAGGAAAATACGTTGGCTCAAAATAAATGTTACTCTAGAGCGGATTTCAGATTCGCGGAGGGAGAATATGATGAGTCAACGCAGCAAATGCGAGA
>JADLFQ010000026.1 GCA_020845515.1 Anaerolineaceae bacterium
CAACGCCTACACATCTTGTATAGGTATTCCCACCTTACGTTGATTATCATGGTTCGCTCCAGTAACATTTTCTTTTGGCCTAACGATGTTATCTTAGTAACATTTTATGTGGACTAACGCGGAAGGGTTGACGATTTAAAATTTCGATGCTATACTCTGAAACGTAAGATGATAAGGGGAATCAATTGCGGGCGTGGTTCAGTTGGTAGAATGTCTCCTTGCCAAGGAGAAGGTCGTGGGTTCGAGTCCCATCGCCCGCTCTTATTTTCTCGGTTTTTAAAACGGCGACGTGGCCAAGTGGGAAGGCAAGGGTCTGCAAAACCCTGATCACGGGTTCAAATCCCGTCGTCGCCTCAGGATGAGACGCCAACCCCGGCGTCTTTTGTTTATCAGGATCATGGGTTTCCCCGGCGGGGGGGACTGTGCCATCCCGTTGTCGCCTCAGGATGAGACGCCAACCCCGGCGTCTTTTGTTTATCAGGATCATGGGTTTCCCCGGCGGGGGGGACTGTGCCATCCCGTCGTCGCCTCAGGATGAGACGCCAACCCCGGCGTCTTTCTGGAGTACGATCAGACCTTAAACTAACTATCGTGCTACTTTGATTTTTTCAGCACTTCTTGCACCGTTTGATCCAATTCCCGCAAGATGGCAGGGGTGGATTCCGGAGTCGTGTTGGTTTGAAAGAGCTGCCAGGCAGCATCCGAGAAAATATTGCGCACGATTACCCAGGAACTTGAGCGGGGTATGGGTTGAGCAATGGGTATCCAGGGCAATGAGTTGGCCCATTGAGGGTGTTTTTGCCGGTAAGCCGTGAGTGATTCCAGGGCGGTTACACTGGCTGGCCAGGCGCCGCTGCTTTCGGTCAGAGCAACCTGATTCTCAGGACTGACCAGCCATCGGATCAAAAGCCAGGATGCAATTTGTTTTTCCGGACTGTCCACAAGGATGGCGTAAGAAGGGCCGTTAATTAAAACAGTGGGTTTCTGTCCGTTGCCAGGATAGGGCAAGATGGTCCATGTATCCGAGTTATCAAAGCGCCGCATGGTGTCTGCTTGTGAGATGCTATCCTCAAGCGTTCCGGAATAAAAGAGTGTATTACGGCTTGCGAAATAATCATAGGGCGTGGGGTTGCGGGGCGACCAGATACAGCCTTCATCATATAATTCCTTAAAAAATTCAAATCCATCGCGAAATTGCTGGTTATTAAAGGTGTACCCTTTTGCGCCAAACTCGGCAGGAGACTCCAGACCAAAACCTACCATCCAGGCAAGCAGCGACTCAGCATCTGTGTTGATTATCCATCCGCCGGTACCGTCATTCTCTTTGATGTCATCTGTGAGGTTTGCTTTCACAGCCGCGCAGGCTTGTTTTCCAAAATCTTGCGGAGAAACTGGCAGGGTTCTGAATCCCAACTCTTCCGCCCAGGTCTGATTGTATAAAATGATCTGTGTCGTTCGTTGTGCTGGTAAAGCAAGCAGGTGGTCGTTGATTTGATCCTGCTGCAGAAAGCTTCGCGGGATATCGGCTGCCTCAGTGGGGCTGAGACCCCATTCAGGGTCGTTAAAGTAATCGTCTAATGGGATAACGATGTTTTTGTCTTCCTGCCAGATTTGGAGTTGCTGGATTGGCGCAGCCAGTACGTTGGGAAGCTCATTTTTAACCAAGGCATTTTGCATTTGGCTGAAGAGCATGCCGCTGCTTCCCAGCCCCCGGCTTTCTACGTGGATACCCCATTCATTTTCTTGATTAAAACGAACCACCATCTCATCTATGATCGGTTCTTTCGTACCACCAAAAGGGTGCCAGAGCTGAATAACCGTTCCCTTCAGCTTGGCAGCGTCTACCAGTAAATGTCCTGGGCGTGTGGGTGTCTTGACTGGAGTCTTTGCAGGTTCGGCTGTTGTTTTTGAACTGGCAGTGGAAGAGGAGGGTGTCTTTGTTGTGTTCGAGGATGGGGGAGGCAATGTGAACACCGGCTGACAGGCGGTGATAAGACACAGAGCAAGCGTAGTAGATTTTAGAAGAATGTTGGATAGGTTGGGTCGGCGGGGCATGTTGTCCTAATCAAAGTCCGTAGGCCATTCGGGATGTTGTAAATGTTCGAAAAAGCGGTTAATTTCCTCTTGGGTAGTGCGGGCTGTGGAAAGGGGAGGGAGGTCCTCACGGTTGAAAAACTGGGCTCCCCCGGTTTCCAAACTTGTCTTTCCTTCCCCTCCCAGAAGCTCGCAAAGAAAAAATAGCTTGTAAATGTGAAAGATATAAGCAGGATGGCCATGTTTGTTGCGGTCATACAGGGCAAGCAATTTGCTGGCACGAACTTGATATCCGGATTCTTCCAATACTTCCCGCTCTACGGATTCGCTTGGAGATTCGTTGACGTCCACCCAGCCTCCCGGAAAAGTCCAGCCTCCATCTACAAGTTCTTTTACCAACAAGACTTTATTGTTTCTGAACACCACCCCGCGCACATCAATTTTCGGGGTGGCGTAGCCAGCCTCAGAGTCGAACAGGTCTTTTATGTCGGTGTAGCTTGCTTTGCTGTGGGTTGCAACGATCTCTGCCGCGATATCACGGATGGATTGAAATCGTTCAATATCAAAAGGGTTCTGACAGTACGCCAGGCCGTTTTGTGCCAGAGCCTGGAGCTGTTGTGCCCATTTTAGCCAGTGAGAAGAAGTATCCAAGATGCTATTCTTTTTCCGCCTGCATGCCTGCCATCAACAAGCCAATTTTATCAACATTTGCCCGCCCGGCACTTGTTTCGCCGACGATACGGCCTCCAAACATTACGAGGATGCGGTCGCTCAACGCTAGAATCTCTTCCAGTTCCGTGGAGATTAAAAGTAAGGCTGCGCCCTTTTCTCTTTGCTGGAGCAGTTGTTTATGGATATATTCAGTGGCGCCGATATCGAGGCCGCGAGTTGGCTGTACCGCAACGAGGAGTTTGGGGTTGCGGTCAATTTCTCGCCCGACGATGATCTTCTGCTGATTGCCACCTGAGAGATTCCCTGCTGCTGTTTTTACAGAATTTGTGCGTACATCGAAAAACTTGACAAGCTTCTTGGCATACTCCATGATTGCTGTCATATTGAGAAACCCGAGTTTTTTGAAGAATTTATCGTTATAGCGTTGCAACATAAAGTTGTCTGCAACGGAATCTTCCATCACGAGGCCCATTGCATGGCGGTCTTCCGGGATATGGCCTACTCCAGTTTTTAGAAACTCAAGCGGGGATTTGCCGGCCATCTCCTTTCGGTCAAACAGGATATGGCCGGAAGTGGGTTTCATCAAACCGGTTATGCACAAAGCAAGCTGGTTTTGCCCATTGCCATCCACGCCTGCAATACCAACAATTTCACCGGAACAAACTTCTAGGGCGATATCCTTCAAAATCTGTCTGTTTTTATCTCCAATCAGATTAAGTGCCTGAACGCGCAGCACAGGTTCACCATAAGCGCGTTCTGATTTTTCGAGATTGAAACTGACGTCTCTTCCGACCATCATACGGGCTAAAATTGCTGGTGTAACATTGGCGATGGGAAGGGTGCCGATCACCCGGCCATCACGTAGAACAGAAACTCGGTCCGCCACTTCCATCACTTCATTCATCTTGTGAGTGATCAAGATGATTGAGAAGTCTTGTTCTGCCAATTTATGCAGCGTTTCGAATAGATCGTGTGTTTCCTGGGGGGTGAGGACTGCCGTCGGCTCATCTAAAATCAACAGATCTACCCCGCGATAGAGAGCTTTAATGATTTCAACACGTTGCTGCTCACCGACGCTTAAAGAACTGATAAGGGCGGATGGATTGATTTTCATGCCCCGTTCAACTGCAAACCGGGCAATATCCTTCTCTATTTCCTTCATGTCCCAAAGAAAACTCGCCAAAGGCTTCATCCCCATAATGATGTTTTCTGCTACTGAAAGCGTGGGAACGAGCATGAAATGTTGGTGAACCATGCCAACACCATGCTCAATCGCGATTTTAGGGGTAGGGATGGAAATTTTTTCTCCGTTTAACCAGATCTCCCCGCTGTCCGGATGATATTCCCCATAGAGAATGCTCATCAAAGTGGACTTTCCTGCCCCATTTTCGCCCAGCAGACAGTGGATCTCCCCCCGTTTTACATCAAGGGAGACATCCTTATTTGCTTGAACCCCGCCTGGGAATGTTTTAGAAATATTGATTAATTGAAGCCGTTTGTCCATTTCCATGGTTAATTACCCTCTTTTTCGAAGGGAATACCCATTGCTTTTGGCTGCATGGAACGGCCGTGAGAAATGATCAATGCAATAAAAGTAACCACATACGGCAGAATTTGAAGAAATTGGTAAGGGATGGCGGTTTGTCCAGCCTGGAGGCGAAGCTGCAATCCAAATGTGGAACCGAAGAGCAGACCAGCCAACCAGACGTAAATTGGGTTCCACTGTCCGAATGCGACCATTGCCAGTGCGATGAAACCACGCCCGGCAGTCATATTTTCGACGAACTGGTTGGCATAGGCGATGGATAAATAAGCACCACCGATTCCTGCGAGCATGGCAGCAAAGATGACGGCGCCGTAACGAATATGTATCACGCGAATCCCTAAGGACTCTACGGCATGAGGGTGTTCCCCAGTTGCCCGCAGTACCAGGCCCAAAGAGGTTTTATAAAGGATGATGGCTGCCAGAGGAACGAGAAGATAAGTGCTGTAAACCAGGATATTCTGGTCAAAGAGGGTAGGGCCAAGCAGGGGGATATCTTTGAGCAGCGGAATGGGGATCTGTTGGAAGGTGCGCACGGCACTGGCTTTTAAAGTTTGGGCAAACAGGATTCGGTACAAATATCCGGATATCCCCAAACCGATTATATTGAGAACTGCGCCGGCGATTATCTGGTTTGCTTTGACGGTGATTGTAAAGTAGGCAAAGGCAATGCCAAAAAGTACTGTAACCAGAACTGCCGCAAGGATTGCCAAAAACAGATTGTCGGTGTAGAAAACGGTCGTGTAAGCGGCAAAAGCCCCGATCAACATGTATCCTTCAAGACCAATATTAATGACACCTGCTCTTTCAGAGAAAGTTTCGCCAATACCGGCTAAAACAAGCGGGGTCGCCATGCGCAGCGTGGCTTGGAGTAAAAGTTGTAAGGAGAAAATGAAGTCCATGGTTTAAATTTCCGACGCAGTGAGAGCTTCAGATTTTTCGGCCTCTCTCTCATCTGCCGTTTTTCGGCTGAGGAGAGAGAAGGCAATAACAAATGCAATCGTCAGTCCTTGAATAACCTTGAACAACACACTGGGAATTTTTGCGTTCATCTGCATCAATTCTGAACTGGCGCGCAGCGCGCCGAACAAAAAGCCGGACAGGATGGTTCCGAGAGGATTATTTGATGCCAGGAGCGCGACTGCAATGCCATCAAAACCATAGCCTGGTGAAATGGTGGCGAACATGCGCCAGGTGAGGCCGCTGACTTCAATTGCACCAGCCAGGCCGGCAGCTCCGCCGCTCAGCAGCATCGCTATGATGATGCTTTGGTTAACTTTCATGCCTGCGTAACGAGCTGTCTCTGGATTTTGTCCGACCGTTCGAATGGCGTACCCTAAAGGCGTGCGGAAGAGGATAATCGCGATAATAATTGCTGTGACCACCGCAACCAAAAAGCCAATGTTTAGACGTGTGGGAGGGAGGATATTAGGCAAGCGGGCAGCTTGGACAATCTCATCTGTTTGTGGAAATAGCTTTTTGGCCTCCTGCATGGGGCCGGTAACAAGAAAGCTGGTCAAGCCGATCATAATATAGTTGAGCATGATCGTAGAGACTACTTCATTAACCTTGAGTTTTACTTTTAGCCAACCAGGGATTACTGCCCAAAAACCTCCGCCAAGAACCCCTGCTGCGAAGACGGCTGCAATAGTTAATACAGGGGGAAGACCACTGAGATGCACCCCTACCCAGGTAGCTAAGACCGCGCCGGCGTAAAACTGCCCCTCTCCCCCAATGTTCCAGACCCCACAGCGAAAAGCGACGGCGATGCCGGTTCCTACCAGGATTAGAGGGGTGGATTTGAGCAGAACTTCGGTGAAGACTCGTACACTGCCAAAGACGCCTTCCCACATAGAGGAGTAAGATGTAAGCGGATCGTACCCGGTAATCATCAACAAAACTGCGCTGATTAACAATGCAAGCACAAGGGCAAGCGCAGGCAAAATAAGAGTTTGCTGTAATATCTGAGGGAAGAGATTGATGAATGTAAAAAAAGAAGAGTTTCGTTTTTTTGCAGGCACGTTCTTACCCTTTGAAGAATTTGTAGAGGAGAACGAAGCAATCTAAATTTAGTTGTACTATGAGATTGCTTCGTTCCCTCTCGTTGGTTTGCTTCAGGTTTCGCTGTTCAGTTTTCCGGTGGCCCGTTCATCCCTGTCCTTGGTACGATTTCGAGATGAACCGGAAGGCGGGCTGCTTTATTTACGGGTGTAGTCGCCGTCTACGAGAATTTCTCCGGATTTGATCTTGGCGGCAGCCTCATCCACCTTCGCCTGAATTTCAGGGGTGATCAGGTTCTCGGTCTTAGGGTTAAGTTTAAGGTAGACCGCGTCCTCGTCTTTGAGGGTGAGAACAATGGGACGATTTCCGACAAATGTCCCATCTTTTACAGATTTGGCGATGGTTACGAAGGAAGCTGGATAATCAATGACGCCGTTCCCCAAGACATAATCGGGGGCTTCGGCGGTCTGGTCAGCATTGAGGCCGGCAGTCCAAATCTTTTTCTCGTTGCACACTTGGAACACACCCGTACCGGCAATGTTGGCATTGGCGACGATGAAATCGGCGCCTTCAGCGGCGGCAGCTAGTGCAGCTTCTTTCGCGGCGCCCACATCTTCCCAACTATTGATATATGTGATGCTGAAGGTATTACCTTCGACTGTCTCAAAGCCTTGTTTCATGCCTTCATAAGGCCCGCTGATGGCGGGGATTTCCATTCCGCCGATGTAGGCGCCTTTACCGGTTTTGGATAAATTTCCGGCAATCACGCCGACAAGGTAAAGCGGTTCCCAAAGTGCCATAACAATTGGTCCATAGTTGGGGCCGTATTTCTCGCCGCCGGAGGTGACAAAGACAGTGTCAGGGAATTGCGGAGCTACCTTTTCGACAGCGTCTTGAAACTGAAATCCATGTGCAATGACAAATTGATAGCCCTGGCTGGCATAATCAGTGAGTGCTTTTTCAAACTCGGCAGGGGATTCGGCGACTTCAACGTAACTAATTTCAGCGCCGAGATCTTTCTCGATTTTGAGCAGGCTATCGTAAGCCAACTGGTTCCAACCCTTATCGTTGACAGGGCCGGGGGAAATCAAGCCAACTTTAAAAGGCTTTTCTTCAGCGGGGGCGGTCGCTTCAGCAGGTTTCTCCGGAGCGGGCGTAGCCGCAGGGGCGCACTGAACGAGCAGCATGGAAAGCAGGACGAGTACTGCCATAAGCGCCCAGGAATTACGTTTAACAGTGAACATAGTTTTCTCCTCTAGTGGTTATCTTACAGATTGGCGATAATGGATTTAACGTCTTCCATCAAACGAATATTCGCGTCCAGGCCACCAGACGTAATATTTAACATAAAAATATCAAGTTTATTTTCTTCAGCGACTTGCTTTAATGCCGCAGAGCACTCTGCGGGTGTTCCGGCAATTTGATACCGGTCGATCATCTCCCGCGTAACCAGCTTGGCAGCCTCATCGCCGCCGCCGCGCAGTATTGCTTCGCGGATTCTCTCCAAGATTTCAGGTGTCAGCCCCAGCTTTTCTTGCTGGCGGGGGGGAGTGTCCAGAATGACAAACCCATAAATGCCTGCAGCTTTTTCCATTAAGTCTTTAGTATAGGCGATGCGGTCGAGATAGATGCGTGTAAGCTGGCGGTTGGCTGCAGCAGCATTTTCGTTTACGATCTTGAATGCTGCAGGAAGATCGGCTTTTATCATTAACATCGCGCCGTCGGCAAGCTTCCCCGTCAGAGCGAGCATCTTGTCGCCGCGCGGCGAAACCCAGATGGGGATATCTTGGGGGCCAAGATAGGATTGAGCATTCTGCAAGGAATATTGCTTTCCCTGCCAGGTGACCATCTCTCCTGACCATACCTTTCGCATAATCTCAATGGTGTCCTCGGCAATGCCAAGAGGCGATTGGCGCGGGATGCCCATCGGGGTCAGTACCATGGAGCCTCCGGCAATCAGGTTGACAAAAGCCCGGCCATTCGAGAGGATGTTCAAGGTGGCGAGCGCGATGGCTGTCACTGCGGGGTGACGCGTATATCCATTCGTTACCGGGCCCAGGCGGATGCTGGAGGTCTTGCAGGCAGTTATGCCCAGGGTGACATAGACATCTGCGGTAAAGCCTTCGTCGCACAATAAGCAATATTCATAGCCTAATTTTTCTGCTGCCTGGATGGTCTCGATAATTTCTTCCGTTGGCATCATTGGGATGATATTAATTCCTAATTTCATAGTAGTCACTCTCCGAAATATGAATGTTGCAAAATATCATAAGCGATTTCACCAGCCCGAAAGATGCGTCCGGTGGCCATATTGTTAATTTGGACGGCGGCGGGTGAGTGTAGATCGTATGGGATGTCGTAAAAATCGCGTCCTGCGTCCTCATAAATTTCCAGAAATGGACGGCCAAAGGCGCTGCAAGCCGAAGAGACCAGTTTGTTGACGACTGTGCCGACTGCTTCATCTGTTGCTTCGACATGCAGCGTGGAAATTCCACCGTAAAGAAGGGCATCGTTGATCCAGCCGAAAGCTTGGAGCTCGTCTGTTGTGAGCGGGGGGATTACACAAAATCCTTCGGCAAGTTTTACTGAATTAACGTCGAAACCTTCTTCGTCCAGCCGGTGCAAGGTTTGTTCGATGATACGGGCAGAAACCTGAATGGCGGTCGTCAGACTGGCGCTGTTTGCAACCAGGATGTAGAGGTTTTCCGGTTTGAGGCCGCAGGATCTTGCAATCTCATCTGCTGTTTCAACTGTAACAGGAACAGCAGTTTGGATTGCAAGCACACCTTCGTGGTAGTTGTCGCGGTAGTCAATTAATTGCATGTAACGGTCGGGGTTTTGACTGAGTGAGCGGGCAGGGCCGGCGCCGATAGGCGCGTCTTTCTTTGCCTCCAACCGCCACCCTGCAATTTGAGAGCCAAGACAGGCTTCCATGGGAAGATCCACCAAGACTCGCACTGCATGTAAATTATACTTGCCAATTGGAAAATCTTCGAAAGAAATTTCGCCAATTCCTCCCAGGCTGATGAGCGTGTAATACTTTCCGGCCGTCCAACCACCGCGTGCTTTCAGACCCATATCCAGAATGGTGGTTCCATTGGAAAGTTTGGAGACTTCAACGCCAATGGCTTCCGGCGCTTCCATAATCTTGCGGACGATTTTCATCGCCTCTTTGTTAATGCTGAGCATGAAAACTCCTGTGTCTTATTTTTTCGGAACCGGCCCGGCTTCGCGTGCGCCGAGGCCGTGATTGACAGGAATGACTTCCCCGTCAATATAACTCGCCATGTCTGAAGCTAAAAATAAAACGGCATGGGCAATATCTACC
>JADLFQ010000027.1 GCA_020845515.1 Anaerolineaceae bacterium
GCAGCTTCCCTTTTTCTGTTCGGTTTGCCTCTCGGTATCTTCCCCACATTTTGTGTATGTCTTTCCTGCGTTCATCAACGTTCATTGGGTCTTGTTCGGACATCGTTGGCTCCAGTAACATTTTCTTTTGGCCTAACGATGTTATCTTAGTAACATTTTATATGGACTAACGCGAAGTGCTTGACAAATTGTTTATTCCTCTTATAATGGGTCTCAATGGACAACGCCCATCTATACGTTTATGGCTATTTTTATTTTGCGGCTTACGCTTTTATAAGTCGTAATTCAGCTTGGGCGAAATAGCATAAAATTCATTCAAATTTGCTAATAAGAAACCGCCCGAAAAGGGCGGTTTTTTATTAGCAATTATTCAGCCAGGATACACGTCTTAAGTTATTTTATCGTTCAGATTTATTCAAAAAAGTGAGGAGGAGGCATCATGATCGTTGCATTTCAAGGTGAACCGGGCGCTTATTCGGAAATAGCTGCTCTGGCATACTTTGGCGAAGGGATTACCACCGAACCCTGCGAAGGCTTTGAAGATATTTTTGAGAAGGTTTCCAAAGGACAGTGTGACCGAGGGATTATACCTATTGAGAACTCTGTTGCAGGCAGCATTTATCAGAATTGCGATCTTTTGTTGCAATTTCCCCTGGAAGTGATTGGAGAATACTACCTTCAGGTTTCGCATTGTTTAATTGGGTTGCCAGGTGCTTCTTTGGAGAATTTGGAAAAGGTTATCAGCCACCCTCAGGCGCTGGCACAATCGGATCGCTTCCTTAAATCCCTGGAAGGTGTGAAGTACGAACCCGTGTATGATACTGCCGGCAGTGTCAAAATTGTGAAGGAGATGAAAAACCCAAAGGTTGCTGCTATTGCTTCCCGCCGCGCCGCGGAAATCTATGGGATGGATATTCTTGCCAACAAAATTGAAAATACCGCGGCAAATTACACCCGTTTTCAGGTGATCTCGCGTCGCCGTGAAGATCCAGGTAAAGATGCCAAGACATCCATTGTATTCGCCATGAAAAATCAAGCTGGAGTGCTCTACAAGGCGTTGAGCGTTTTTGCGCTGCGAGATATTGACCTGACAAAAATCGAGTCCCGCCCGTTAGTAGGAAAACCTTGGGACTACTTCTTTTACATTGACTTTGCAGGCTCGATTTTTGAAGAAAAGGTGCAGCGCGCGATGGCGAATCTGGAGGAATACACCACCTACCTGAGAATTTTGGGTTCGTACCCGCGCTTTTCTTTCCGCGATCTTGTTCTTGGAGCAAATGAAGGGAAAAAAGATGAAAAAACTGCTTGAAGACCGCTGCGGTTTACCGGGTGCGGTTTGGAGGCGGATGAAATGACAACGCGCGGTGTTCGCGGCGCTACGGTATGCAATAGCAACACGGCTGAGGATATCTTGACTGCCACCAAGGAACTTTTGGAAAAGATCGTGCAGACAAACCCCACCATGCTGCAAGAGGATTTGGCGAGCATACTCTTTACTGTAACGGCTGATCTGACGGCTGTTCACCCTGCCAAGGCGGCACGCTTGATGGGCTGGGGCCAAACGCCGCTGATGTGTGCACAGGAGATCCCGGTTCCTGGCAGCTTGCCAAAATGCATCCGGGTTTTAATTCATTGGAATACCATGCTTCCACAAGAAAAAATCGTACATGTTTATTTGCATGAGGCGGCAGCTCTCAGGCCGGATCTCATGCACAACGAATAAGGAGATAAGATGATGTTAATCGTAATGCAAGTTGGCGCCTCCGCTCAAGAAGTGGATGATGTGATTAAAGGGATTGAAGAGGTTGGTTTGAATTACCACATCTCGCGCGGCGAGGAGCGCGTGATTATTGGTGCAATTGGAGAAGGCCGCGTAGCCACACAATATCTGACGATGTTTTTGACTTTACCTGGTGTTGACCGGGTGGTACCCATCTCGCGCCCGTACAAACTGGCTTCGCGTGAGTTCAGCCATCAAAATAGCCGCTTTGATGTTGGGGGTGTGGAGATTGGCGGAGAAGGAGTTGTGATTATTGCCGGGCCTTGCTCGGTGGAGAGTCGCACTCAGACTTTGGAAATAGCCCATGCAGTGAAAGAAGCCGGAGCACATCTTTTGCGGGGCGGCGCATATAAACCCCGTACATCACCGTATGCTTTTCAAGGATTAGGAGAATCTGGTTTGGAAATCCTGATAGAGGCGCGTGAAGCCACCGGCTTGCCAGTTGTAACTGAGGTGATCTCTCCTGAACAGGTAACATTAGTGAGCGGCTATGCGGATATTCTCCAGGTGGGCGCTCGAAATATGCAGAATTACCCCTTGCTGCATGCTGTGGGGGAAAGCCATCAATCCGTTTTGTTGAAACGCGGGATCAGTGCAACGATCGAAGAGATGCTGATGGCGGCTGAGTATATCCTGTCTCATGGAAATTCTCAGGTGATTTTGTGCGAACGCGGCATTCGCACCTATGAGACGGCCACCCGTAACACAACTGATATCAACGCGGTTCCTGTTCTCAAGTCTCTAAGCCATTTACCTGTTTTTCTTGACCCCAGTCATAGCACGGGAAACTGGCAGTATGTTCCAGCGATCGCACTGGCTGCGGTGGCAGCAGGAGCCGACGGCTTGATTGTTGAGGTTCATAACCAGCCGGACCGGGCGCTTTCAGATGGCGGCCAAAGCCTTAAGCCGGAGCGGTTTGTGGAGATGGTGAATCAGGTAAAGGCTATTGCACGAGCAGTGGGGCGCGATCTGGCAGTGCCGCACTCAAATCGTTCTGTCCCTCAACTCTGAGGGAGGTGCCCCTGATGGTGGAGGACACCCCTGCTGATTTTTTGCCGCTTTCATCAATGAGGATTGCCATTGTTGGACTGGGACTGATGGGCGGTTCTATGGCAATGGCATTAAGAGGCCGCTGCCGCACACTCATTGTCTTGGATAACGATCCGTCTGTACTTGCTCATGCCCGGCAATTGCATCTTGCTGATGTTTTAGGGAACGCAACTGAAGGCTTTCTATCTCAAGCGGATGGGATTATCCTGGCGGTTCCGGTGGGAGGGATTTTAAATATACTTGATGCTTTGCCACATCTTCACCCAGGGAATCCGGTTGTGATGGACATCGGCTCAACCAAAAGGGAGATTGTAGAACGAATGGAGAATTTGCCACCGCGCTTTGACCCGTTGGGTGCACACCCTATGTGCGGCAAGGAGCAAAATTCATTGCGCAATGCGGAAGCCGATTTATATAAGGGGGCAGTGTTTGCCCTCTGCCGGTTGGGTCGCACGACAGTGAAAGCGCGTACCCTCGCGGAGCAAATCGTCCATGCCGCGGGGGGGACAGGTGTATGGATGGATGCTGCAGCCCATGACCGGATGGTCGCGGCCACAAGCCATCTGCCCTACTTGGCAGCCACTGTGTTGGCTTTTATGACCCCTGTTTCATCAGCGGTGATGGCTGGCCCCGGGTTTCGGAGCACTACCCGGGTTGGAGAGACAGACCCTGCCTTGATGATGGATGTATTAAAATCCAATCGTGAGAATATCTTACAGGTGTTGGGCGGCTATCGCCGTGAGCTGGAAGCACTTGAATCAATGCTGGCACAGAAGGACTGGAAAAAAATTGAAGAGGTGCTTTCCGCCGGATGCGACCGCCGGCAGGAAATTATAAAAAACGCAGAAAGGAATCCTCAATGCTGCTGAAAGTTAGTCCCTCACGCTCTCTAAAAGGAGAAGTGACCGTTCCGGGGGATAAATCAATCACCCACCGCGCGATGTTGTTTGCTTCTATGGCAAAGGGGGAAAGTTGTATTCGCAACCCGCTGGTTTCCGGCGTAACCAGGACAATGCTGGATGCGGTTCAGTTCCTGGGTGTATCGAGCTCTTTAGAGGGAAATTGTTTGTGGATTAACAGCCCGGGGTTGGAGAACTTTACTCCTCCGCCGCAACCTTTGAATTGTAAAAATTCGGCCACAACCATGCGCCTTCTGGCGGGTGTTATTGCGGCGGCTGGGATTCCTGCCGTACTAGATGGCTCGGAAGGATTACGCCGCCGCCCGATGGGACGGGTGATTGAGCCTTTACAACAAATGGGTGTTTTGATTCATGCCAGTGAGAGCGGAGGAGCACCGGTAGAGATTATGGGGCGTTCAACTGAACGGAATTTGAAAGGACTACGTTTTGAATCTCCGGTGGCAAGCGCACAGGTAAAAAGCTGTGTGTTGCTGGGGGGGCTGGCAGCCAACTCGCCGGTTGTTTATCTTGAACCGGCTTTATCGCGCGATCATACGGAGCGGATGTTATCCGCGCAAGGTGTTGATATTGAGACAACCTGGGAAGCAAACCGTCCCGTGATCACAATGCAGCCAGGTGGACGATCCCATCTCCGCCCGCTGGATGTGACCATTCCCGGGGATTTCTCGGCAGCAGCGTTTCTGATGACTGCCGCGCTAATTACCCCCAACTCCGAGGTGGTGTTGCAAGGCGTGGGGTTAAACGCCACGCGCGCTGGTTTGATGGCAACCCTGCAAGAGATGGGGGGGGAGATTGAAGTCATTAGACAATGGGATGAGGCTGGAGAACCGGTGGGAGATCTTCGCGTCGCCTATAGCAAACTTCGCGGCGGCAAGGTCGGTGGCCGGCGCGTAGTCGAGATGATTGACGAATTTCCCATCTTTGGGATTGCCGCCGCTTTTGCAGAAGGCACAACGGAAGTTGCAGAAGCTGCGGAATTGAGACTCAAGGAATCTGACCGTATCCGTATGATATGCGACGAATTAAGCAAGCAAGGTGTACGAGTTATCGAAAAAACGGATGGATTTACGGTTTTTGGAAGCACACATATTCCTGGAGGCGGTATTGCAGAGTCCCATGGCGACCATCGTCTAGCTATGTCATTGGCTGCTTTGGGATTGAACACACAACAGCCCGTTTTTGTCAGAGGAGCAGAGATCGCCGCCGAATCGTATCCGGAATTCTTTCAGATTTTGCAAGCATTAGGTGCTGAAATAACAACCCTGCCGGATGAGGATATTGGAAGTTAATCGGGTGGATAAAAAAACTTTTCACTTTGGCTTGACGGGATACCCGCTTGCACATAGCCTCTCACCGGCGCTGCATGATGCTGCGCTCGCAGCAACAGGGCTGGAGGGGAGTTACGATCTTTTTCCGATTTCTCCTTTGCCGGATGGTTTCGATGATTTGGCTGCATTGGTTAACAGAGTGCACACAGGGCAATTGGACGGCTTAAATGTCACCATCCCACACAAGCAATCGGTTTTACAATTTGTGGAGGAGTGCAGCCCGGCGGTAAAGCGAGTGGGTGCTGCCAACGTAATTTACCGGCTTAATGGCCATCTGGTAGCAGAGAATACGGATATCCCTGCTTTTAAAGAAGACCTAAATACCTGGTTGAGTGATTTTACTTCGGAGTTTTTACCGCCCCGCAGAGCACTGGTACTTGGCGCTGGTGGAGCCGCCCGTTCTGTGGTAGATGCGCTTCTGTCTGATACCTGGAAGGTTGTGATTGCAGCGCGGAATCTGCAGCAAGCTGTGGATTTATGTGCTTCCCTCTCGCCTTATTATCCAACAGGAGGCTTGGATACAACCACCTTAACGGCGCCCGCTCTGAAGAAGCTAGAGCCTCCATTCCTGATTGTGAATACTACGCCGGCCGGTATGTGGCCTGATACCGACCTTTCCCCCTGGCCGGACGGCCTGGCATTGCCGGAGACCTCTTTCGTTTATGACCTGGTCTATAACCCGGCGGAAACCGCGCTGGTGAAGGCTGCACGAGCCGTTCCCATTCCGGCTTTAAGCGGCGGTGGGATGCTGATCGGTCAAGCAGCGCTTGCTTTTACCCTGTGGACCGGCCGCCCGGCGCCGAAACAGGTGATGCGCAGGGTATTTGATCAAAAGGCCGGCTTGGCCGAAAAACCATCTTCGAAACGAGGCAGCCTGTTATGAAAGAACGCAGTCCAATCCAGCCCGCGGCGCGTGCTCAGGCGCTCCCTGAGAACTTTTTCGCGGCGTTGGAGGAGAAAATTAACTTTTTGCAGTCCTCCGGAAAAGACGTCATCCGTTTGGACGTGGGCTCGCCGGACATGCCACCACCTGCCGGGATTGTCGAGACCTTAATTCGTTCGGCGCAAGAACCGAGAAATCACGGTTATCAGGCTTTACGCGGCCCGCTGGCGTTACGACAAGCCTGGGCCTCTTTTTACGCCGCGCGCTTTCAGGTAGACCTGGATGCAAATACAGAAATCTTGCCGCTGATGGGCTCCAAGGAGGGCATCTTCCACTTTATCAGTTCCTGGGTGGAGCCGGGTGGCGTGGTGCTAATTCCGGACCCGGGCTACATGACGTATACCCGCGCCGCGCTTTTTGCCGGCGCCGAACCGTATTACTTTCCCCTCAATGCCAGAAATGGATTTCTGCCCGACTTGTCCGCGATTCCTGTTGAAGTCCTCCGGCGAACGCGCATGCTGTGGTTGAACTACCCCAATAACCCCACTGCCGCCGTAACTGATCTGACAACCTTTGTGCAGGCGGTTGCGCTTGCGAAGGAATATGGCTTCTGGGTCTGCCACGATGCCGCGTATAGCATGGTAACCTTTGATGGTTATCGCGCCTCTTCCGTGCTGGAAATTCCCGGTGCGAAGGATGTCTGTGTTGAGTTTAACTCTCTGTCCAAGTCGCATAACATGGCGGGCTGGCGCGTTGGCGTGGTGGTGGGCAATGCGCGAGCGATCCGCCCGCTGGCGCGGGTGGAGGTTAACATCAGCAGCGGCCAGTTTCGCCCGATTATGGACGCGGTGGTCTTTGCGTTAACCGGAGACCAGACCTGGATGGCAGAGCGAAATGAGATCTACCGGAACCGGCGGGATGCCGCCATTCTTGGACTTGCGGCACTGGGCATTCCTGTTGATCCGCCTAGTGGAGCAATTTATCTTTGGTGTCCAATCCCCAATGAAGAAAAGAGTCTCGATTTTGTACTGCGTGTGTTGGAGGCTACCGGAGTGAGTTTCACCCCTGGCATTGTTTTTGGTCAAGAGGGAGATAATTATTTTCGGATTTCCTTAACGGTAGAAGAAAAGCGTATACGGGAAGCGATGCAGCGCATGAGAATATGGAGGAAAGAATGAACCTGAGATTATTGACATCCGGTGAGTCACATGGGCCGGGTTACGTGATGATTCTAGATGGGCTGCCTGCAGGACTGGTCCTGGAAGAGGAGGCGATCAACCGCGATCTAACCCAGCGCCAACAGGGTGCGGGCGCAGGCTTACGGATGAAGATTGAGAAGGACCGTGTTAAGATTATTGGTGGTGTGATGGAGAATCGGACAACGGGTGGGCCGCTCAGTTTTTTCATCGAAAACCTGGATCATAAGAACTGGCGCGGCCGGGTGGTGAAACCTTTTGTCGTTCCCAGGCCGGGGCATGCCGATTTGTCTGCTGCCGTCAAGTACGGCTACGATGATCTGCGCCTCGGTTTGGAGCGTGCTTCTGCGCGTGAGACCAGTGCGCGGGTGGCGGCTGGTGCGGTCTGCCGGATTTTACTCAAACATTTCCAAATTCAGGTCGGAGGATATGTCAGCGCAATTGGTCCGGTAGCAGCGGACCTCTCCTCACTTTCCTTTGAGGAGTGCATAAACCGCGCCCATCAAAGCAACGTTTTCTGCCCTGATTCAGAGGCATCTCAGGCAATGGAGGAAGCAATTGACCTGGCGGGGAAGAAAGGTGATACGCTGGGCGGGATTATTGAGGTTGCTGCCGTAGGCTTGCCCGTTGGGTTGGGCTCCTTCGTACAGTGGGATCGCCGATTGGATGCACGTCTGGCTTATGCCATTATGAGCATTCCGGCTGTTAAAGGTGTCGAGTTTGGGCCCGCGTTTGAAAATTCAGGGCGTTCAGGCTCGCAAGTGCAAGATGCGATTGATGTGGAGGGAGGAGAACTTGTTCGGAAGACAAACCGGGCAGGGGGCCTGGAGGGGGGTATTACCAACGGAGAGCCTTTGCATGTGCGTGCAGCCTTTAAACCGATTCCTACGCTGCGCATGTCCTTGCCTTCTGTTGACCTTTTTTCTAAATCTGCGAGGGCATCGGTATATGAGCGCTCGGATACTTGCCAGGTGCCACGTGCTGTCGTAGTGGTTGAGGCAATGACTGCTTTTACACTGGCAGATGCCCTCCTGGAGAAGTTGGGGGGCGATACTATGCAGGAGTTAACCGAGCGCTTTAAGGCGTTGAAAACCCTCTCTTTGGAGAATTTGTCGCTTTCTGGCAGGTCGCACATCTTCTGGCCGGCGGAAGAATCCAATGACTGACAGTACCCACCCCGATGGATATGTCCGCCGGATTTTCCTTTACGGCCCCTCAGGTGCGGGCAAGACCACGGTTGGAGAATATCTGGCAAGGCAACTGAATGTGCCTTTTGATGATTTGGATGTTTTGATTGAAAGCGAATCTGGCCGACCAATCACACAGATTTTTGAGGAGGATGGAGAAGCTGGGTTTCGAGAGCGCGAAGCCAGTCAACTGTTAAAATGGCTTGAGGGTGGTCAGGGCGTTCTGGCACTGGGCGGTGGTGCGTTGTTACATTCTCCCAGCCGTGAGAAGGTTTTGCGGGCCGGAGCGGTGGTTTGCCTCACTGCGCCGGTTCCTGAGCTTGCCGAGCGCCTGAAACATCAATTCTCTCATCGCCCTCTGCTGGCGGGTGGAGATATAAAAGCTCAGCTTGAAGCACTTCTTCACACTCGTGCACAGCATTATGCCAGCTTCCCAATTAGTATTCAGACATCCGGACGCAGCCCCGAAGAAATTGCCCGAGAAATCACACGGAATATTGGATGGTTTCATCTGCCGGATTCGGAAGAAGGGTATGATGTCCGAATTATAGAAAATGGATTGAAAGTTTTTCCGCAAATTCTGAAGGAGTTGGGTATTCAAGGGAGTATTGCGTTGGTCAGCGATGAGAATGTTATGCCGTTATACGGCATAGAACTGGCTTCGAACCTTGAAACTGCCGGGTTCAAGACTTCCTCTTTCACCATCCCGGCCGGGGAAAACAACAAAACCATCGCGACCACTTCCCGGTTGTGGGAAGGTTTTCTGTCCGCAGGGCTGGATCGCGGCAGCCTGGTTCTTGCCCTGGGGGGCGGTGTGGTTTGTGATTTAACAGGTTTTGCGGCTGCCACTTTTATGCGTGGCGTCCGCTGGGCCGCTGTACCAACCTCTTTACTTGCCATGGTGGATGCCAGCCTGGGCGGGAAAACAGGAGTAGATCTGCCATTTGGTAAAAACCTTGTCGGAGCATTCTATCCGCCGGCGTTAGTGCTTGCAGACCCGGCTGTGTTGGGCACTCTGCCCGTGGAAGAGTGGCGCTGCGGCCTGGCAGAAACGGTGAAGCATGGCTTGCTTGCTGATCCTGATCTGTTTGAGGAATGCAGGCAGTGGGGGAAGTACAATCCTGGCTTTTACACGAGCTCTACGGGTGAGGCCGCTGCCCTGGTGAGGCGGAGCATTGCAGTTAAGACCCATTTTGTCTGCCAGGATCCTTATGAAAAGGGGGTACGCGCCGCGCTCAACCTCGGCCATACGATAGGCCATGCAGTTGAGTTGGTCTCGGATTTTGCGGTGCGGCACGGCGAAGCAGTGGCGATTGGACTGGTGTTGGAAGCGCGCCTGGCTGAACGACTGGGGCTGGCACAGGTGGGACTTGAAGACGAGATTACGGCAATTCTGAAGAAGCTGGGACTCCCTACCGCATTACCGGCGGGATTGGATCAGGGCGCTCTGCGGGCTGCCATAGAAAACGATAAAAAGAGAAAGGGTGGCCGGGTGCGCTTTGCACTTCCGGTTTGTATTGGAGGGTATCAGCTTCACGTTCCCTCAATAGACCTCGTTCAGGAAGTGCTGAGAGGATAAAGATGAAGCAAGCACTTATTTTACATGGCCCAAACTTGAACATGCTAGGGGTTCGTGAACCGGATATTTATGGCGCCGTTTCGCTGGATGATATCAACGCCAGATTGCAAGAAGAATCAATAAAACTGGGATTACAGTTGAGGTTTTTCCAATCGAACCATGAAGGGGTATTGATTGATCAGCTCCAGGAGGCTGCTGGCTGGGCAAGCGGGGTGGTTTTCAACCCCGCGGGGTATACGCATACCTCGGTCGCTTTGCGCGATGCTATCGCAGCCATCCAAATCCCAGTTATCGAAGTGCATCTCAGCAATGTCTCTGGGCGCGAATCCTTCCGGCAGGTCTCTTTGACCGCACCAGTCTGCCGTGGGACGGTTGCAGGATTTGGCTGGCGCTCTTATCTCTACGCCTTGCATGCTCTGGTGGAACTTATCGCTGAAGAATGAGCGTAGGGTTGATGGCCCAGGCAACCTGGTAAGCCAATCAACGTTATAAAGAAACGGTCAGCAATACTTTTACTTGATCGAGTTTCTATCCTTTAATGTCTTTGACGAATCCAAATGTGAAAGCGAGTGTCATCAACAAGATCAACGGAGTAAGAATAAGTTGGACAAACTGAGCGCTGAAGAAAAGTAATTGGGCTCCATTGGCGAGGAATGCGAGCGCAATTCCGCCCAGCCCGATGAGCAATCCACCTATACTTACCCACCAGAAACCCTTGGGAGCTTTTTTGGCCAGCAACGGTCCGAGAAAGGTCACCAACCCGGCAGCACCGTGAAAGAGCGGAACAGAGATCTTACGGCCAGGATCGATCTGTGCAATGCTGAACACTGCAATCGCCAGAAAGCCAATCGTTGCAAACCACTTATAGGCTTTCTTCCATCTTGAGAAATATTGTTCAACGATGCCCATGGAGATCCCCAACGGGATAAGGGAGGCGACTGTCAGAACATAAGGTGAAGCCAGAATGCCCATTCCCAGGAAGATGAGTAGCAGACCTGATACCAGCAGCACGAGAATACCCATTGAGTAGTACAGATCATACAGCTTTTTTTCAATTTTCCATCGCGAATAAAACCGCCAGAGCAGGTAAATACATACCAGCCCTGTTAACAGGAGGAACAAATTATTAAGTGTGAAGAGGTGCATTGTATTTTCCTTTCTTTTTTAGAACTTTATCTGTGAATTGGGTTACATGCTTGATAATTTTTGCCAACATTCTTACCCAGGCGAAATGATGACCATGACTGAGCTTATTCAATGTTAGCAGAATTTTTTCTATCGCGCATCATTTTTTGTTCTCTTTTTCACAAACTCAAGTGTCTAAGATAATTTTTGTTGCCACCTGTGCTTTTACAGCTTGCATTTATCCCTCTTTGGAATAGAACTACTCCATATCTTTTTTGAGCCCACCGCGCCCGCGGGCGCTGCCACAAAATAATGTGATTGTCTTTCGCGAAACAAACCCCCGCTCTTTGGGCCTTCCAAGTCTGGTAGAACTAGGAGGCCTAAATCATCGCTGTTCCACCATGGGTTTTAAAATAATGCTAAAATCCTGTCAACGCTAAAATTCTTGACGAGGACATACCCTGTCAGTATAATGAATTCTTTTGGGGAAGGTTTACCTGTGTGTTTAAGGAAAGCCAATGAATATTGAGGACAACAAGGGGACGACCGTTCTCTGGCGAAAAACCGGACGCAAACCGCCGCGCTCACTGCGCACCTGGCTAATTGGGCGTCCTTTATCTACCGCGGATGCCCCTCACCAGACCATCGGAAAAGCGGTTGGTCTGGCTGTTTTTTCTTCTGATGCAATGTCTTCGGTGGCGTATGCGCCGCAAGAAATGTTGGTCATTCTTGCGGTCGCGGGCGTCAGTGCCTTTCATTATTCGATTCCGCTGGCGTTTGCCATTGTGGGACTGCTTGCACTTCTGACTATTTCTTATGAGCAGACAATTCACGCCTATCCCAGCGGGGGCGGTGCTTATATTGTGGCTCGTGATAATTTGGGTGAGCTGCCAGCGCAGGTGGCAGGAGCGTCTTTACTGACAGGGTATATCTTGACTGTCTCCGTTTCGATCGCATCCGGCGTGGCGCAAATTGTCTCGGCCTATCCGTCGCTTTATTCTTGGCGGGTTTGGATTTCTGTTGCTTTCATCTTTCTTGTTATGCTGATTAATTTGCGGGGGGTTCGAGAGTCGGGGTTGACGTTTGCAATTCCAACTTATTTCTTCCTGGTAATGATGTATATTACAGTAGGAATCGGCCTGTTCCGCTGGCTGGCAGGCACATTAGGCACAGTCACAAGCCCTCCGGAAATAGAAATTGTTGGGGCACTTCAGCCGGTTACTTTATTCCTTATCCTAAAAGCCTTTGCCAGCGGCAACTCTGCTCTGACGGGGGTTGAAGCCATCTCGAATGGTATCCCTGCTTTTAAAGACCCCAAAAGCAAGAACGCTGGAATCACCTTGATCATTATGGCGACAGTACTGGGCACCTTGTTGTTAGGAATCACGACACTTTCCTATCACATTGGCGCCCTGCCTTCAGAGGGAGAGACGGTGATCTCCCAACTTGCCCGGACGGTATTTGACAGCCGGGGTATTGTTTATCTCTTGACGATTGTATCCACAACCGTCATCCTGGTTATGGCGGCAAACACTGCTTTTGCAGACTTTCCACGGTTGAGCGCAATTGCGGCTGCAGATGGTTTTCTACCCAGGCAGTTAACCTACCGCGGCAGCCGTCTAGTTTATTCCCGGGGAATTGCAGCGCTGGCATTAATTGCCAGTGGGTTGATCATTGTTTTTCAAGCCAGTGTCACCCGCTTGATCCCATTGTATGCTATTGGCGTATTCCTTTCTTTTACGCTGTCTCAAATGGGCATGGCGCACAGATGGTGGAAATCGGGCCGTCTTAAACCAGGTGAGAAAAAAGTTGAACGAGGTTCGACCCTGACGCATGATGCCAACTGGCGTTTGAAGATGGCAGTGAATGCGTTTGGCACCCTGCTGACGTTCATCGTGACCCTGGTTTTTGCGGTTACCAAGTTTACGGATGGCGCGTGGATTGTCATTATTCTGATCCCGCTGCTGGTCACAATTTTTTCGTCCATTCACCGCCATTACCAAACCGTTGCAAATGCCCTTTCTTTGGAGAAATTCAACGATGCCACCTGGGTTAAACGCCATCGTGTGATTATCCTTGTGGGTGGGGTGCACCGCGGTTTATTGGCGGGCCTGCGATACGCACGCACTCTTTCAGACGACATTACTGCTGTGCACGTCTCTTTGGATTTGGAGGAGACCGAAAGGATCCAAAAGAAGTGGGAAAAGTGGGGAGAGGGCATTCGTTTTGTTATTTTAGAGTCGCCTTACCGCCTATTTCTGGAGCCTTTGTTGGAATATATTGACCAAATTGACGCACAGCGGCGCCCGAATGAATTAGTCACAATTGTGGTGCCTCATTTTGTTTCACGACGATATTTAACCAGTCTCCTTCATTCCCGGACAGCGAACACTTTGCGGGAAGTTTTACTGCACCAAAAAGAGATTGTGATTACAGAAGTGCCGTACGAGGTAGACTGATCGCTAAAGGGTAAAGATATGAAAGTAATTGTCATTGGTTGCGGAAGATTTGGCATTGAACTGGCCCACCGGCTTTACAAACGGGGGGATGAAGTCGTTGTTCTGGATGCTTCATCGGAAACCTTTAATAATTTGCCACAAGATTTTGATGGCAGGTTGGTGGAGGGGGATGCGATGAACCAGGATGTTCTTGAGCGCGCCGGTATTGATGACGCGGACGCCCTGGCTGTTGTCACCAATAACGATGCCCTCAATCTTGTGGTGGGCCGGATTGCCCGTTCAGTCTACAACGTTCCGACGGTTGCTGCTCGAAATTACGAGGTTTCCGTTCAGGAGCTTTATGAGTTGTTTAACTTACAGGTGATCAGTGCGGCCGTCTGGGGTGCGCAGCGAGTGGCCGAATTATTTAATCTCACTGAAGCTCGTATGGTGTATTCGGTTGGCAATGGAGAAGTTACCTTTTATGAAGTTGTTGTTCCTGCCCACTGGGAAAATAAAACCCTGCTCGAAATTATGGATTGCCAGGGTTGTCAGCTGACCGCTGTAACGAGAAGTGGGAAGGCCTTTATCGCACAAAACGATTTAATTTTGAAGTCCGGTGATGTCCTCAGTATTTGCGCGACCGCACAGGGAGTACAAGTTTTGCAAGAGCGACTGTCTCAAATCGGAAAGGATATTTGACATGAAAGTTGTCATCGTCGGCGGAGGACGCACAGGCGCCCAATTAGCTAAACTTTTACTTCAACAAGACCATGATGTTCGTGTTATTGAAGAGCGTAAGGAAGTACTGGCTCGTATTCACCGTGAATTGCCTACGGAAATTATTCATGAAGGCAATCCAGTAGATCTGAATATTTTGGAGCATGCAGGTATTGCGGATGCGGATGTAATCACCGCGTGTACGTCCAGCGATGAGATTAATCTGGTTGTCTGTTACATTGCCCGGACGCGCTATAAAGTGCGCAGAACGATTGGTCGCGTAAATAATCCTCGGGACGCCTGGATCTTCAACTAATTGTTCCATGTGGATGTTGCCGTGAATCAGGCAGCGATCATGTCGCGCCTCATTGAAGAAGAAATGTCCATGGGCGATATGATGACGCTGCTGAAACTTCGGCGAGGAAATTACTCACTGGTAGAAGAAAAAATACCTGAAGGCGCGTCTGGAATTGGTTTGGCAATTAAAGATCTAAATATTGAAGGGGTGGTTATTGCGGCAATCATCCGGCACGGTGAGGTGATTGTGCCGCGCGGTGTAACGGTTTTTGAGGCTGGCGATGAAGTGTTGGCAGTTACCAACCCGGAGGGCTCCCGCAAATTAGCTGAACTATTCAGGCGGCCAAATCTTGCTGGCGCTTTGCGCTCCTGAGCACTCAGGAAAAGCGGTTTGTCAGCTAGTTTTATCCCCATCTGGCTGAAGATGGTGGAAATTGCGCCAAACCCGGTTTGCGCGCTGTTTTTGCGGTATAATAATTGTTCTTTGGTGAGCAATTTATCACGAGTTGTATGGGAGTGTAAGAGAAGAGCATGTCAACAAAACGGACATACCAACCAAAAATCCGCCGCCGTGTCCGTGTACACGGATTTCGGCAAAGAATGTCAACCGCTGATGGGCGTGCTGTCCTTAAGCGACGCCGGTTGCGCGGCCGCCATAAGCTAACACCTCGTTCCAATAATAACGTTAAAAAAGTCAGGTGGTAGATCTGAGGACCGGGTGGTTTGAGCGTTCCGGTTTAAGTCGGGGTCATACGGTTGCGGTGTGGTAGGCATGCAAACACAACAGGTGCAGGTTGAAACGCCATTACCGCCTGACCCGGACTGCAGATTTCAAGCGGGTACGGCTACTCGGAAAATCTTTTGCCCATCCGCTGGTGATCTTGATTTTGACGCGCAATTCTTTGCCCCACAACCGGTATGGGATTACAACCAGCCGTGCACTTGCCGGCGCAGTTCAGAGAAATCGAGCCAAAAGACGGCTTCGCTCTTGGGTGGACCGCTATTCCGAGAAACTGGAATCCGGCTGGGATATCGTTTTAATCGTCAGAGCCCCGATTCAACAGGCGTCTTTTAATGATATTGGAAAGGCTCTTCAGAATGTCTTTGCCCGCGCAGAAGTGCTGTCCGCAGGAGATGAACGCAGAAGAGGAAGTGAGAGCTGAGTATTCCTCGGAGCCGAGATTACGTGATTTGCCACTCAATTTCTGGAACTTGCCCCGTTGGCCCATTTTGGCTTTAATCCGTCTGTATCAGAAAATCATCTCGCCCGGAATAGCGCAAAACACCTGTCGCTTTTACCCCAGTTGCTCGCATTATGGATACCAAGCCATCTATAAATATGGGATCTTTAAGGGTGGCTGGATGGCAGCCTGGCGGGTTCTCCGTTGCAATCCCTTCAATCTCGGCGGATATGATCCTGTACCATAAATTGAACCTACAACAAATTGAGAAAATAAACCAATGAAATCGAGAGCTATTCCCATCCTTATTCTTTCCCTAACCTTGATGCTCTTATTAACTTCTTGTTCTGGTGGAATAACAGCTACAAGTTGGCCCGGTTACAGCATCAGCGAAGGAAAAGTGTTTTTGTCCTACCAGACGGGTGTGTTTGCCGTCAACTTAAGTAATGGCAACATGATCTGGAAGTACCCTGACAAAGCAGATAGTCAACGCAATTACTATGCCCCTCCCCAGATTGCAGACGGCCAGGTTTTGGTCGGCGACTATCTGGATGCCCTGCACAGTCTAAACCTTGAAAATGGGACAGAAAAGTGGAAGTTTGATACGACCAACAGCCGTTTCATTTCCAGTGTGAAGGTGGAGCAGGACACAATTCTGGCTTCTGGTTCGGATGGCTATCTATATGCGCTGGATTTGCAAGGCGGAATTCGCTGGAAATTTAAAACCGGGGCTGCAAACTGGGCAAAACCTGCAAGCGACAGCGAAACCGTTTACCTGCCTTCAATGGATCATTATCTTTACGGTATTGACCTGAAATCCGGCAAGGAAATATGGAAAACCAATTTGGGAGGCGCGGTTATCGCTGGTTTGACCTTGAACAGTGATAATCTCTATGTAGGCACACTGGCGAACGAAATGTTGGCTGTTGGCAAAAAGGACGGAAAGATTGTCTGGCGCTTTGGGACAGACAGCGCGGTTTGGGCAATCCCTGTACTTAAGGATGGTGTCTTGTATTTTGGAGACAAGGCCAGCACGATTTACGCGCTCAATGCGGATAACGCTTCCGTAGCCTGGAGGCTTTCGGAAGTAGGCGGCCCAATCGTTGGTTCAGCTGCCGTGATTGAGAAGGGGCTGGTTTTCCCTACCGAGGATGGCAAACTGGTTGCGGTAGATGGCAACGGCCAGCGGCTTTGGGAAAAACAAATTAATGGTAAACTTTATAGCAGTCTTGTGGTTGCAGAGGATCGTATTGTAGCAGGCGTAAATGACGGAGACGCCGTGCTGAAAGCATTTGACTTCAATGGCAGCGAACTCTGGTCGTTTGCCCTCCCAAAGTAGAGGCAGGATTTTAATATGTGGGAAGCTTTTATTTCCATCTTTATCAATATTCTTCTATTTATCTACCAAATTGTAGGCAATTTTGGCGTAGCCATCATCTTATTTACTTTGCTTATCCGGCTGATTACCCACCCCCTGACTGTTCAGCAGCTTAAGGGCGCCTCGGCAATGCAAGATTTGCAAAAAAATAAGCGCTGGATTGACATTCAGGCCAAGTATAAGAACGACAAAGAGAAGCTGGCCCAGGAACAAATGGCTTTGTATAAAGAATTAGGAATCAGCCCTTTTTCCTCCTGCCTTCCAACGCTAATTCAATTTCCCATCATTATTGGACTTTATCAGGCTGTTATTCAATCTTTGGCGAGTACCCCGATTGAGCTGTTTCGTTTGACGAAGCATGTTTGGGGAGATTTTCTTAACGTTGGGGCGCTTATTCCACTGAACAGCCAGTTTTTGTGGATGGATTTAAGCCAACCCGAGCGTTTAAATTTGAGCTTTTTGCCATTTGGCATCCCGGTTTTGGCGATCGTGGTAACTGTTACTACTTATTTTCAATCAAAAATGATGTCCCCTACTCCAGCGGCGGGAGGACAAAAAGACCAGGGCGCAATGATGGCAAGTATGATGAATATCTATATGCCGCTTTTGATGGGATGGTTGGCGTGGTCTTTGGCATCTGGTCTTGCATTATATTTTCTGGCATCAAACTTGATTGGAATTTTGCAATATGCCCTGCTCGGAAAATTAAACTGGCGCAATCTACTCCCTAAAAAGAAAGAAGTCACCGTAAAAGAAACAAAAAAATAACTGACCTTTGAGGCGACAGGATGACAGAAGAAAAAACAACTTTGGAGATTATTGCTCCCAGTGTAGAGGAAGCTGTGGAGCGCGGCCTTGACCAGCTTGGATTGCCGCGCAGCGCTATTGAGGTTGAGGTGCTTGATACGGGCAGCAAGGGAATGTTTGGTTTGGGCGGACGGCAAGCGCGTGTTCGTTTGACTTTTGGACATACAGAACTTGAGCCGGCGGTAAAACTCATCCCGAAAAAAGAGGCGTTGCTTACGGAAAATATCCCACAGTCCAAAGCAACCATTTCGGAAGGGGATGATCGCCCGCTGAAATTAGCCACAATGGTGGTGAGTGATTTGCTGGAACGGATGAAAGTTCGTGCAAAAGTAAGCGCAAGTTTTGTTCCCTCGGAAGACGGCACAGAATCTCAGACAGTAATGGTGGATGTTCAAGGGAATGATTTATCCATTCTGATCGGTCGCCGATCAGAGACGCTGAATGCACTGCAATACATCACAAATTTGATTGTGGGAAAAGAATTAGACCGTTGGATACCTGTTCTGATTGATGTGCAAGGCTACCGCACCCGGCGTGAACGCCAGTTGCGCTCGATGGCGAATAAGATGGCTGATCAAGTAATTCAAACAGGCAGACCGCAAGTGCTGGAGCCGATGCCAGCTAATGAACGGCGCATGATCCACATTGAATTGCGCGATCATCCGGATGTTAAAACTGAGAGCGTAGGCGAAGACCCGAACCGTAAAGTTACCATTTTGCCCAAAAAATAAAGTCTAAAACTTGCAGTAGATAGAGGCGTTCTTTACAATAAAGATTGTAGAGAGCGCTTTTTGTATCAGCACAACTTGATTAGCTTATAGAAAGCACAGGAGTGAGAATGCGTGCAGTGGATATTATTATCAAAAAAAGAGACCGGCTTGAGCTTTCGGATGAGGAGATCAACTTTTTTGTTCAAGGATATGTGAGTGGAGAGATCCCCGATTATCAAGCCAGCGCCTGGGCAATGGCCGTTCTGCTTAACGGGATGACTGACCATGAAACGACCGCCTTAACGCTTGCCATGGCTGATTCTGGTGAAAGGCTGGATTTGTCCGAAGTGGCCCCCCTGGCAGTGGATAAACACTCGACTGGCGGAGTGGGAGACAAAGTTACCCTGATCATCGCCCCGGTGGTGGCTTCTTGTGGTCTGCCGATTGGAAAAATGTCTGGCAGGGGGTTGGGTTTTAGCGGCGGCACTCTTGACAAGCTTGAATCGATCCCTGGCTATCGCGTTAATTTGACCAAAGAGGAGTTCCTGCGCCAATTAAAAGACATTGGCATTGTAGTTACCGGACAAAGCGCAGATCTCGCGCCGGCGGATGGTAAGTTTTATGCACTGCGCGATGTTACCGGGACCGTGCCCTCTCTGCCCTTGATTGCTGCTTCAGTGATGAGCAAAAAAATAGCAGGCGGAGCACATGCCATTATCCTGGACGTCAAAACGGGAATAGGAGCATTTATGCAAACGCTCGAGGGAGCCAGAGAGTTGGCGACTTTAATGGTTTCCATTGGTAAGATTGCAAACAGAAAAGTTGCTGCGCTAATTTCAGATATGAACCAACCGCTGGGGTGTGCAATTGGTAACGCGCTGGAATTAAAAGAAGCTATAGATATTTTGCATGGACACGGCCCAAGTGATCTGCGGGAACATTGTTTGACTATTGCAAGCTGGATGCTGGTTTTAGGCGAAAAAGCCAATACGCTTGAAACGGCGCGTGAGATGGTTGAGGATGCCATTTCTCAAGGCAGAGCCTGGGAAAAGTTCCGGCAATGGATACGGGCGCAGCGCGGTGATGTCCGTTATGTGGATGAACCAGAGCGGCTGCCGGCCGCGCGCTTGATTAAGGATATATCTGCCTTGCAAAGCGGATATATCTGTATGCTCAACGCCCGAGAAATCGGAGAGACCAGCGTGGGTCTGGGTGCAGGGCGCGCAAAAAAAGGCGATTCTGTTGATCATGCGGTGGGGATTATTGTCCATCGCAAGGTGGGAGACCAAGTACAAAAAGGTGAGCCAGTCTTTAGCATTTATGCCAACGATGAGCACAGGCTTACTGAAGCGCAGGAGCGCTTGCTGATCGCTTGCCAGATAAGCGACCAACCTTATCCGCGATTGCCGCTGTTCTATGATGTCATTCCATATGCCTAAAATTTGTTGACCTGCATCAAAGAGTGTGGCATAATTCGTGGGTTCGAAAATGCGATGATGGAAACGAGTAGGCTTGTGGCTGCCATTAGCGAGTCCGGGTGGGTGTGAGCCGGGCAGGCAAAAGAAGCCGAAAATCCTTCCGGAGCTGTGATCTGAACACCGGGATTTTCCTCCCGGCCAGTAGGTGAACCGGCCTCGCCAATCGTTATCCTGGCGCAGATGTTCCGGCCCAGCCGGCTGCATCTGAATAAGTGCCTGTTTTTATTCAGGAATCAGGGTGGTACCGCGGGTTCATGAATCCGTCCCTGTTTGGGATGGATTTTATTTATTAAGCAAGGGATTTGATCTGTGCATAGCAGGAGGCAGGATGTTTCAACCAGTACCCTCTAAATTGAATATCGTTTTGATGGAAGAAGACGTACTACGATTTTGGAAGGAACAGGATATTTTCCATAAAACGATGGATGAACGCGAAGGCAGGAGCGAGTATGTTTTTTACGAAGGCCCGCCAACGGCTAATGGAAAACCCGGCGTTCATCACATCCTGGCGCGCGCGTTCAAGGATGTGTTTCCGCGCTTTAAAACAATGCGCGGATTTCATGTGAACCGCCGGGGTGGCTGGGACACCCATGGATTACCGGTTGAGATTGAGGTGGAGCGTCAGCTTGGTTTTACCAATAAACAACAGATTGAAGAGTTTGGCATCGCCAAATTTAATGAACTTTGCCGCGAATCGGCATTTACATATATTGGGGAATGGGAGCGGATGACCGACCGGATGGGGTACTGGGTTGATCTGAAAACAGCCTATATCACCTATAAAAACGAATACATTGAAACCATTTGGTGGATTCTGAAAAACTTTTGGGAAAAAGACCTGCTTTACCAAGGGTTTAAAGTTGTGCCATACTGCCCGCGTTGTGGCACACCGCTTTCTGATCATGAGGTGGCGTTAGGCTATGAACAGGCTGAAGACCCCTCGGTGTTTGTGCGCATGCCTCTTGTGGATACCCCCGGCGCTTCTTTGCTGGTTTGGACGACAACCCCATGGACCTTGCCGGCCAATGTCGCGGTGGCGGCCCACCCGGATGTGGATTACGTGACCGTTGAACGTGTCACGCCGGAGAATGGCGTAGAGCGTTTAATTCTGGCACAACCTCTGGTGGAACAAGTATTTGGCGACGAACCGGTGCAAATTGTTGAGCGGTTCAAAGGAAAGCAGCTAAAAGGAAAGCGCTATAGTCCCTTATTTACATTTCTGCCCACCGATAAACCCGCATATCGGGTGATATTAGGGGATTTCGTTACAACAGAAGATGGTACTGGCCTGGTGCACATCGCTCCGGCCTTTGGTGCAGAAGACATGCAGGTGGCTCTGGAAGAAGATTTGCCAATCCTGATGACCGTTGCTGGGGACGGCACTTTCATCTCCGATGTGCGTCCGTGGAGCGGAAAATTTGTCAAAGATGCCGACCCCTATATCACGCGAGATTTGGAGGAGCGCGGCTTATTATTTCGCTCCGGGACTTATGTGCATACCTACCCTTTCTGCTGGCGTTGTTCCACGCCATTGTTGTATTATGCCCGCCCGACCTGGTATGTGCGTACTAGCCAGTATAAAGATTTGTTGGTCAACCTGAACGAAAAAATCAACTGGTACCCCAACCACATTAAACGCGGCCGGTTTGGTAACTGGCTGGAGAATAATGTGGATTGGGCCTTGGGACGAGAGCGCTATTGGGGTACTCCGCTCCCGGTATGGGAATGCGGCTCCTGTCATCACCAACTTTGCATAGGTTCACGAAAAGAACTTTCTGATTTGGCGGGTCGCGATCTTGGGGAACTTGATTTACACCGCCCGCATGTTGATGAAGTTCGCCTTCATTGCCCGGAGTGCGGCGGCAGTATGAAAAGGGTTCCTGAACTAATTGATGTCTGGTTTGACTCAGGCTCGATGCCGGTGGCACAATGGCATTACCCATTTGAAAATCAGGAAATGTTTAAGGAACAGTTTCCCGCTGATTATATCTGCGAAGCGGTAGACCAGACGCGCGGTTGGTTCTACTCCCTGCATGCGATCAGTACACTTTTATTTGGTGAAGAATGTTTTAAGAATGTCATTTGCCTGGGGCTGATCTTGGATGGTCAGGGTCAAAAGATGTCCAAATCAAAGGGCAATGTGGTTGACCCTTGGGAAGTCCTTAACAACCAGGGTGCTGACGCAATGCGCTGGTACCTGTACACTGCAAGCCCTCCGGGTCAGGAGAGGCGGTTCTCAAGTGATTTGGTGGGAGAGGTAGTTCGCAACTTTACCTTAACACTTTGGAATACCTATGCTTTCTTCGTAACCTATGCCAATCTCGATCGCTGGCAGCCAGCTGGCGGCACAATCGAATACAGCCCCCTGGATCGCTGGCTGCGGTCAGCCCTGCACGCACTCGTGCGGGACGTTACGGTTGCATTGGAAAATTATGACATCCTCGGCGCGACGCGGCCTATTGAAGTTTTTGTTGATCAGCTTTCCAACTGGTATCTTCGCCGCTCGCGCCGGCGCTTCTGGAAGAGCGAATCGGATGCGGATAAAAACGCCGCATATGCCACACTCTATGAAGCGCTGGTAACGCTTTCCAAATTATTGGCTCCCACCATGCCGTTTATTGCCGAACAACTCTATCAAAATCTGGTTCGTTCCGGCATTCCGGGAGCCTCTTTGTCCGTCCATCTTGAAAGCTGGCCGGATTATGACGCTGGTCTCATTGACGATACGCTCAACCGCGAGATGGCGCTGACTATGAAACTGGCATCCCTGGGGCATGCAGCCCGCAACAAGGCTAATCGAAAGGTGCGCCAGCCGCTCGCAGAGGTTGCTTTTTCTGTTGGCAACCTGGAAGAACGCAGCATTATTGGTAAATATGCAGAACTACTGGAAGATGAACTGAACGTTAAAAAAGTTCGCGCTCTCGATGTAGTCAGCGAAGCTGTGGATTACACCCTCAAACCGCTTCCGAAACAACTGGGTCAAAAATATGGCGGAAAGTTCCCCGCCATTCAAAAGAAGATTCTGGAACAAAACCCGATTGAGGCAGCCAATCAACTCCTGCTAGGGCAAAATTTGCTCTTGCAGATGGATGGCCAGATGGTTGAGATTTTACCGGAGGAAGTTGAAGTGCGGGCGCAGGCGCGGGCTGGC
>JADLFQ010000028.1 GCA_020845515.1 Anaerolineaceae bacterium
TGCAGTACATGCAGAGATAGCGCTGGCTGCCGCAGGGTGTTTTTCCTGCTCGATTTTGACGTTCGGTTCGGTGACATTTTGGACATTCGATCATATAGGTATTTTACCCAACTTTTAGCCACTCCCGTTTTTGGGATTTACCCAAATCGAGGTCTCTTTATGAGACGACGCCAAACCCATAAAACTTTGATAGAATGGGAAGGGACGGAACGGTAAAATCATCTCTACTGAGGAAAACGCTTTATGCTTTCTTTTAAACGCTATGCCCTTCTGGCATGTATGGCGCTGGCAGCCTGCTTGCCTGCACCGGCACGCCCTGAGGCGGATGGCGGCAGTCTAAAAATAATCGCGGCAGAATCCTTCCTGGCGGATATCGTTCAAAATGTGTTGGGAAGCCGCTCCCAGGTGGATTCGCTCATACCGGCTGGATTGGATCCGCACGCGTTCGAGCCGACGCCTCAAGACATTGTCAGAATCACGAACAGCGATGTGATCGTCTTGAACGGCGGCGGGCTGGAAGGGTGGACGCAGGGTATCTTGAATAATATCGGGAAGGAGCAGCTGGTGATTGTAGCTTCTGAGGGCCTAAAAAGCCGCACACCGGATGAGGGAAGCGATTATCAAGACGAGCACGGCAGCGACCCCCATTTTTGGCTTGATCCCACCCTTGCCATCCGGTATGTAGAAAACATACGGGACGGACTTACCCGGGCGGACCCCGCAGGGGAAAAGATCTATGCCGAAAACGCGGACGCTTATATCCAACAATTGGAAGGGCTGGATTCCTGGATCAGGGGGCAGGTTGAACAAATCCCTGCGGGCCGTAGGCTGCTGGTGACCAACCATGAGAGCTTTGGGTATTTTGCAGACCGCTATGGCTTTCAGGTAATTGGGGCGGTGATTCCCGGCGTAAGTACAGGGTCTTCGCCTTCCGCCCGCCAGATGGCCGATCTGATCAACAAGATTCGTGAGACTGGCGCTCCGGCAATTTTTTTGGATATGGGTGCAAACCCACAACTGGCGGAACAGATTGGCAGCGAAACAGGCGCCCGGGTGATAACAGACCTCTATACACATGCCATTCCTGCAGACATCAGCGGCGCTACGGATTATATTTCCATGATGAAAGAAAATGTGAACAAAATTGTCAATGCGCTCAAGTAAACTTCCTTTTGTGGTACAAGTTCATTATTAACTGTGCGTAGCCAGAAAAGAGTTTATGGGTTAATATTATTGCGCTGGCTTCTTACCTGTGCCTTACGTCCAGGCAACCGGCCGTGCCCATCTCATTGAAAAGGACGCCCCATGGAAACTGCTATCCCAAAAACTCAACCCCTCGCCAGGCGCAGCCGTGCCACCCGTGGAGAACGCTGGGCCTGGTATTTCTACGACTTTGGAAATTCTGCATACGCTGCCGTAGTTACTTTGGCTGTTTATTCGGCATATTTTAAAGGGCAGGTTGTCGGAGGTGCGGAAGGTTCCCGGCTTTGGGGGATTTCCGTAGGCATTGCCATGTTGGTTGTTGCCGTTCTTTCCCCCGTCCTCGGCGCGCTGGCAGACTTTTCTGCTGCCAAAAAACGTTTTCTGTTTATATTTACAGCAATTGCGGTGGTTTTTACCGCCATGCTCTTTTTCGTCCAAAAGGGCGATGTGTTCACCGGAATGCTGTTTTTTATTCTGGCGGAAATCGGATATCGCGGCGCACAGGTGTTTTATGACTCTCTTCTGCCAGATGTGGCGTCAGAAGAGGAAATGGGACGGGTGTCGGGTAACGGCTGGGCAATTGGCTCTTTTGGCGGTATCGTCTGCTTGCTGATCGTCCTGGCTTTGATTACGACGGTCAAGGGTGCTTTTGTGGTGCGCCTGTCTTTTATTATCACCGCAGTATTTTATGCTGTATCCACGATCCCCACTTTTCTGAAAATCCGTGAGAAATCGCAGCCGCAGACTTTAAAACGAGGCGAAACCTACTTTGTCATCCCATTTCGCCGCCTGGTTGAAACCATTAAAGCCGCCCGTGAGTACAAAGAGTTTATTAAATTCATGATCGCGTTCCTTATTTACAATGACGGTATTATGATGACGCTGGATTTTGCCGCTATTATTGGCGCTGTACTTTTTGGGATGGACCAGCAGCAATTGATCATTTTTATGATTCTTGTACAAATCACCAGCGTCATTGGTGCGTTTGCTTTTGGATATTTCGCTGAGCGTTTTGGCAGCAAATTATCACTGGCAGTTTCCATTGTCCTGATGATCATCACAGTAAGCGGGTTGTTGATTGTCGATTCTCTGGCGATGTTCAACGTACTGGGGGCAATGGCTGGGTTTGCCCTTACCGGCGTACAATCGGTCAGCCGGACAATGGTCGGCCAGATGGCGCCTCCCAACAAGGCGGCAGAATTTTACGGATTTTTCTCTATTGCCGGACGTACTTCCTCATTCATCGGCCCAACGCTTTACGGGTTGGTTGCTGCCAGTGCGGCCGTTTGGTATGCGGGCCGGGGGTATGATGCGATTACCGCGGAACAACATGGCTTGCGGGTTGCGGTTCTCCTGATCATTGTCTTCCTGGTGGTAGGCTTGAGCATGTTGATGTTTGTGCGCCAGAAACGCCATATGGCTTCGATTCAGGCAGAGGCATAAAAAATTGGAAGGGGTGGAAGGTCAACTGTTAATCCGCTATCCGCGCCGGCAGGTAGTACGTTCTTTGTTGCGGGCGGGTATCCGTCTGATTATGCCTCTGGTGGCCGGTGTTGAGGTGGTTGGCCGTGAGAATATCCCGGCCAAAGGGCCGCTGCTGGTGGTAGGCAACCATTTCAGCTTTCTCGACCCGGTTGTGCTGATAAAAATAACGGACTGGCCGCTGGAATTCATCGGTGGTGTGCGACGGCCCAACGCGCCCTCTATCGTCAGTTGGTTCGCGGATGCCTGGGGGGTTTTGCCGGCTTACCGGGGGTCGGTGGCGCGCGGCACCATTCTGGCTTCAAAATCCATTCTGGCACAGGGCGGGGTGCTGGCAATCTTTCCGGAAGGGGGCAGTTGGGCAACGGTTCTCCGGCCGCCCAGACCTGGTGCAGCTTTCTTGTCTACGGTCTGCAATGCGCCCATTCTTCCCATCGGCTTAAACGGTTTGACAGAGGTTTTTTCCAAGTTTCGCGGTGGCAAACGTGCTCACGCGCGCATTCAGATCGGAAAACCGTTTGGTCCTTTCTATGTCTCCGAACGCGGCGAAACCGACCGTAACCGGTTGGCTGAAATTGGACATGAAATCATGCAGCATATTGCCGCCCTTGTCCACCCCAACCAGCGCGGATTTTATTCGGACGACCCGGCAATTCGCGCAGCCGCACAGGGAACGGAGATCTATCCCTGGGCAGGCAGCCCGGAAGCCTGATCCTCGCGAACCCTATAAAACAGGTTGCGCTTTTTCCCTCTGACGGATGTTCCTGTGAGGTCAACCGGCGCAACCCGGCAGACGATGGAAGCGGGGCCGCCTTGGGACGGACAGCACCGGGTGAATGAGCAAACCTATTTTGATTGAGCGGGAATGGGTATGTGAACTTCACTTTGTCAGGCGGGTCAGGTAGCGGTAGCGGTCCCCCCGGTAGAGAATTTTTACAAATTCAACTGGTTCCCTGTTTTGATTGTACAACAGACGCTCATTCAAGAGGAGCGGAGCACCCGCTTTGATCTGCAGCAGGCTGGCTTCAGAGGGGGTGGCAAGGGTTACCTCCAGCGTCTCATCTGCCTCGGTAGGAATAATATTAAATTTATCCTGCAAGATACGATACAGCGAGCCGGTGGCTTCCAGATCTTCGCGATGAATAACTTGCTCTTCAGCAAGCTTCAAGTATGAAGTTTGCAAACCAATAGGGTTTCCATCCCCCAGGCGGATACGCTCAATCCGCAGTACTTTTGTATTCGGGGAGAGCTCCAACCGTTGGAGAACTTCTTCAGGAGGCAGCAAATATTCAATGCTTTGAATGACCTGCCCCGGTTGAATGCCGCGCCGCAGCATATCTTCAGAAAAACTGGTCAGTTCCTGCATACCTTTTTGCAGCTTTTGCGGCGACACAAAAGTGCCGCGGCCGTGCTCGCGGTAGACAAACCCCTGTTTTTCCAGGTAGTCTATGGCCTGGCGGATGGTGGTGCGGCTGACGCTGTATTGTGTTTCAAGCTGCCGTTCAGAAGGGATCGGTGTGCGCGGCGGCCATTCCCCTTCCCGTATTTTTTGCCGGAGAATGTTGGCAAGCTGGTAATATTTTGGGATGATGTCGTAAGGATTAATCATTGTTGACACTCGTTTGTTCCTGTGCTACACTATGATTGTAGGGTTGTAATGTGGTCATTACCAGTTATAATTATGCACTATTTTTCTAAATAACTCAAGAGGGTTTTTCGGTGGCGCAGATACCGGACAAAGAACTTCATGAAATTGTGAATCGCGTGGTGAGGCAAACCATGGGGATGAGCAACCCAGCCTCTCTGGCTGCTCCCTCTCCGGTTGCGCCAGTTTCCCAATCTTCACAACAGACTCTCCCCGAAAAAAAAAAACCAGCCTCAATGCCATTATCGCGCTGGGCGCTGACCATGGCGGCTTTGAGCTGAAAGAAATCCTCAAAAAAGAAATGATTGAATGGGGATATGAGGTGCTGGATGTGGGGACAAATAACAAGGAAGCCTGCGACTACCCCGACTTTGCACTTGCGGTTGCGCGTCAGGTAAGCACCGGAAAGGCAGGGCGCGGTATCATGATTGACGGCGCGGGCATTGGCAGTTGTATGACGGCCAATAAGGTGCCGGGAATTCTGGCTGGGATGGCTTATGATGTTTCCTCAGCGATAAATGGCCGGGAGCATAATAATGCCAATGTGCTTACGCTTGGCGCCGGGCTTATTGGCGTTAATTTGGCAAAGCAAATTGTCAAAACCTGGCTTGCCACAGAGTTCGGAGGTGGACGCCATGCCGGACGTGTGGACAAGATTCTGGCAGTTGAAAAACAATTTCTCAAACAAGAGGATGGATGATGGTCCCGGATTTAAAACTGGTTGAGAACCTGGTTGAAATTATCACGCGCGAAGTCTTGATTGCGCTGGTGGAAAGCGAAGAGAAAACGCAGTCCGCCGAGGAGAGCCTGTGTAAACTGGAATGCGCAGATGGGGTCTGTGTAAAGACATGTTTTGACCAGACGGGCCGTGTTGTCAGCGCTGGTGCAGACCGCCTTTCGTCAACTTTGGGAGCGATTCCGCAAGATCTTAATCTGGCAGGGATGATTGACCACACTTTGCTAAAACCGGATGCTACGCCGGATCAAATAGCGCAGTTATGTTATGAAGCGCGCAAATACGCTTTCGCGTCCGTTTGTATCAACCCGGCCTGGGTGCCGCTATGCGCCGAACTGCTTAAAGGTACGCCGGTTAAAGTCTGCACCGTGATTGGGTTTCCATTGGGCGCCACGGCGCCGGAGGTGAAGGCGTTTGAGACAACCAATGCAATTGACCGGGGCGCGACGGAAATTGACATGGTCATTAATATCGGAGCCTTAAAAGCCCGTGACCTGGAACTGGCTGCAAAAGATATTCGTGGAGTTGTGTTGGCAGCGCACGCTCGAAACATCCTGGTGAAGGTCATCATCGAAACGGCCCTGCTGACCGATGAAGAAAAAGTGATTGCCTGTCTGTTGGCCAAAGAAGCCGGGGCGGACTTTGTAAAAACCTCTACGGGCTTCTCCGGCGGCGGAGCTACTGTTGACGATATTGCCCTCATGCGCCGGGTGGTTGGCCCGGAGATGGGTGTAAAAGCTTCGGGCGGGGTGCGCACCTATGAAGATGCTGAAAGTCTGATTCAGGCCGGCGCGACCCGTATTGGCGCCAGCGCAGGCGTTAAGATCATTCAGGGACCTGGTGGCGGCAGCTCTGCAAAAACCGCCGAACAGACTGCAATGCCTAAGAGTTATTAGATCGTGGAGAAAAGCACATGCTGATCGCAAAAGTGGTAGGGACAACCGTTTCCACTATCAAAGATGAAAAACTTGTAGGACGCAAGCTCTTAATCGTCCGCCAGACGGATGAGCGCGGCAGCCCGGTCGGCAAGCCGTATGTGGCGGTAGATACGGTGGATGCAGGTGTGGGAGACCTGGTGCTGACGTGCGCTGGTTCTTCGGCGCGCCAGACAGCCATCACAAAGGATACCCCGGTGGATGCGGTTATTATGTCCATAATCGATTCGCTTCATGTAGAGGGCGAACTGGTTTTTCGGAAATCGGGATAACGGAAATTCGGGAGACGCATGGATAAAGATCTGGCCTCCATACAAGAAGCGCGGGATGCGGTGAAAGCCGCTTCTGAAGCCTGGAAGATATGGAGCAGGGCTTCCCAATTCGATGTGGACCGGGTATGTGCGGCAATGGCAGAAGCCGGCTTCCGTGCCTCGGAGCGGCTTGGGCGCTCGGCACAGGAAGAAACCGGTTTTGGGATTGCCGCCCACAAAAAGCTTAAGAACGAATTTGGATCAAAAGCTGTCTGGGAGAGTTTGCGCAGCCTCAAAACAGTAGGGGTGATTCGCCATGATCCTGACCGCCGCCTGGTGGAAATTGCCTGGCCGATGGGGGTTATCGCGGCGCTGGTGCCCTCTACCAACCCAACTTCAACTGCCTTCTTTAAGATCTTGATTGCTGTAAAAGCTCGAAATGCGATCATCCTGGCACCGCACCCCGCGGCAGCGCGCTGCACGTATGAGGCGGCGCTCGTGATGATGCAGGCAGCAGAGCGCGCCGGCGCTCCAAAGGGGATTATCGCTTGTTTGCAGCAGGTATCGTTGGAAGGCACACAGGCGCTGATGTCTCACCGCTCCACTGCTCTAATTCTGGCGACCGGAGGGGCGCCGATGGTTCGTGCTGCACATTCCACCGGCAAGCCAGCCTTTGGGGTGGGGCCAGGAAACGTGCCTGTCTATGTAGACCGCAGTGCTGATATTGAAAAAGCAGCCCGCTACACGGTTGCCAGCAAGGCTTTCGATTGTTCCACAATCTGCGCCACCGAACAGTCCGTCATAGCAGACAGGCCGATAGCCCGGCGTTTGTTGGAATTGATGCAAGCGGAAGGGGCCTATTTCACCAGCCCGGCAGAAACGGAAGCGATCCGGAAAGTGCTCTTCCTTCCGGATGGGGGAATTAATACCGCTCTGGTTGGTAAACCTGCTTCGTATGTTGCCGGATATGCCGGTTTTCATGTCCCGGAAAATGTGCGTGTTTTGGTTACACCGCTTGATCGAATTGGCAAGGTTGAACCCCTTTCGTTTGAAAAGTTGACCACGGTTCTCGGTTGGTACGAAGTGGATGGTTGGGAAGAGGGCTGCGACCACTCGATTGCGTTGATTGAAACTGGAGGAAAGGGACATACACAGATTATTTACGCCCAGGATGAGCATGTGATCATGGCTTTTGGGCTGGAGAAGCCTGTCTTCCGTATCCTCGTCAATACGATGGGAACTTTGGGCGCGATCGGGCTGACAACAGGCCTTATGCCTTCTCTAACGCTGGGGTCGGGTGGCATCGGCGGTGCGATCACGGGCGATAATATCAGCGCCTCCCACCTTATGAATATTAAAAGAATGGCTTATGAATTGAGATCCCCGCCGGTTGAGGCAATGCTTCCCGGTGAGATTCCTGCCGGGCCAAAACCGGAAGAAATTGAACAGCTGGTGCGGCAGATTCTGGATGAAATACTTGCCAGCAAATCCGTTTCATAAATTTTAGGTGAAGAAAGGATAGATGAAAATGGCTTTGGATACTTCTTTAATCGCTCTTGGGATGGTCGAAACCCGCGGCCTGGTGGGTGCTGTTGAAGCAGCCGACGCGATGGTCAAGGCGGCCAATGTCGTGTTGATCGGCTCCGAGTATGTTGGCGGCGGGTATGTGACCGTCATGGTGCGCGGCGATGTGGGCGCTGTCAAGGCTGCTACTGATGCCGGGGCTGCGGCTGCCAAACGGGTCGGCGAACTGGTTTCAGTGCATGTCATTCCGCGGCCACATCAGGATGTGGAAATGATTTTGCCGCAGGCAACCAAAGGCAGCTTCGGCGGGCGCTCTTCTGAAGCGAAGAAATAACCTGCGCTCCTGTCTGGATTAAAACGATGACCGGAGAATTGTCCTCACGCGCCGGGTTAAGCCTGGAACAATACCTGGCGCAGGCTGAATTAACCATCCTGCCGCGGGCACTTTCGAAAAGCACTGCGCCGTTAAAGATACCCGCAAACCACAAACTGCGGGTGGGGGTTGATCTTGGTACTGCTTATTTGACGCTGGTAGTCCTGGATGAAGAAGACGCCCTGCTGGCAGGTGAGTGGCAGTTTGCGCAGGTGGCGCGGGATGGACTGGTGGTTGATTTCATCAGGGCGATTGATTTGCTGCTTGGAATGAAGGCGCGGGTGGAGAAGCGGCTTGGCAGACCGTTGACGCATGCTGCCAGCGGTTATCCTCCCGGTGTGCCGCGTGCAGAGGTGCAGGCAACCGCCAATGTGATCGAATCGGCCGGCATGGAATGTACGCGCCTGATTGACGAACCGAGCGCCGCAAACCGGGTCTTACAGCTTCGCGAAGGTGCAGTGGTGGATGTGGGCGGCGGGACGACCGGGATTGCGATCTTCAAAGATGGTGAGGTAGTCTATACGGCCGATGAACCCACAGGGGGTACGCATTTCAGTCTTGTGATCGCGGGCGCGCTGAATATTAGTTTTGAGGAGGCGGAGCGTATGAAGATTGACCCGGCAGAACAAGCCCGCCTTTTCCCTGTTGTGCGCCCGGTGATGGAGAAAGTTGCTGCTATCACACTGCGCCATATTAAAAACCATCCGGTTGAAACGATCACAATGGTAGGCGGCGCATCCGCTTTTCCTGGAATGGCTGAAGTGCTTCAGTCTTACACCGGAATCCCAACTTATGTACCGTCAACTCCGGTTTTTGTGACACCTTTAGGGTTGGCGATGGCAGATGAGGCCGCCTGATTTAATCTGGAGGGAGCAGGTTCGATGATAGAAGACTTTTCACTGCGTTGTTATTGTTATCTGGACCGCATGCAAGCTCAGTATGCCGCTTTTATCGGCACTGTTACCCAGGGAGACCTGCCTACAGAAGGGATGGCAGCGCTGTATGTTGAGATGGCGCCTGGGAATGAGGTCTTCCGCATCGTAGATATTGCAGTAAAAGCGACTGAAGCAAAACCGGGGGCGCAAATTGTTGAGCGCGAGTTCGGCATGTTTGAAATCCACTCGCTCAACCAGGCTGCGGTACTTGAAGCGGGTGAGATCGTTCTGGAACGGCTGGGATTGAAAGTCGAAGACCGTATCCGGCCGCAAGTGGTTTCCACACAGGTAATTACGCGGGTTGACCCTTATCAAGTACAGCTTTTGAACCGTTTCCGCCGGGGAAGTATGTTGGTGCCCGGAGAAACGATGCTGGTGCTGGAGTGCGCGCCGGCCGCGTATATTAATTATGCCTGCAATGAAGCTGAAAAGAAAACCAACATCAAGCTCATACATGTCTCTTCGGTAGGAAGGTTTGGACGGATGTGGCTTTCCGGCTCGGAAGCAGAAATTATTACCGCGCGTGATGCCGCCATTCGCGCCCTGGAGAGTCTGGAAGGCCGCGAGCAGTAACAGCCCCTCAAGGATAAGGCAAACGGGAGTTGCTATGGCAAAAACTTTTTATACCGAACATGATATCGAAGATTTGTTCAGGCGCGGGGTGATGACTTTGGAGGTTGGTGACAGTGTTGTGTTGACTGACCTGGCTTATGAAAAGGCTCGCCGTCTCGGAATGAACCTTTCGCATGAGGATAGCGAAAAACCACCAGCCGCGCCGGTAAGACCCTATATTGCCAGGAGTCAGGCGCCACCAAAAACCCCGCAGTTTTCCGGTTCTGCTTCATCTTTCGATGCTTGTCCACCGGTCGTGGCAAAACCCAAGCCGGACAGTGCAGATTTGCAGCAGCGCATTCGCGATGCAGTCGCAGCGCGGTTGGGGACACAGGTGGATCCTAAACTGCTGGATGTGATCATCCAGCGTGTCTTGAACAGCGCGGGGATAAGGTAAACGCCATGCTGTTTGGCCGGGTGAAGGGTGAAGCGGTTTGCACAATTAAATATCCAGGGACTGAAGCACTGAAGTTGTTAATTGTGCAGCCTTTGAACAGGGAACTGAAACCCATAGGGGCTCTTCAAGTGGCTGCGGATGTGGTGGATGCCGGCGAGGGTGACCTTTGCGTGATGGTACGTTCACGGGAGGCTTCCCTGGCTTTACCGGATGTAAAGTTTGTTCCTGTAGACCTTGCATTGGTGGGTGTTGTGGACGAATTGGATATCTGCCCGGATAGCTCCTTTAATCTGACAATGAAACCAGGGAAGAACCAGTTTTCCTAAAGGAAAGAAATGATTTTAGGCAAAGTTGTTGGAACAGTTGTCACAACCCTCAGCCACCCGGATTTTAAACACCGCAGACTGCTGGTTGTACAGCCGTTGGGGTTGGAAGGTGATGCGCTGGACGAAGACTTTATTGCACTGGATGCCACCCAGGCGGGGATAGGTGATACGGTGCTTGTTAATCGTGAAGGCAGCGGCGCCCGGCAGGTGTTGAATAATCCGGATGCTCCTGTGATTTCTGTGATTGTCGGAATTGTAGATTCAGTCTTCATTGAAGAATCTAATTAACGTCATTCAGGAGACGTTAAATTAAAATATTAAGAGAATGTATTTCAACGATTTAGGGTGTTGTCACCGAAATGAGCACAGCCCGGACAATGACCCGGCGGTCGTACTGTATACTCTTCTCATTAAATTCCTGGCAGGTGATGATGGTCAGCCAGTCTAATTCTTCATGTTTGGTGAGGACGCGGGTATCTTCCGGGCTGACAAAACTGACCTCGCGCACTTTATAAATATACTTTTCTCCCCATGCCAGGATTTCAATTGTGTCCCCCCATTTGAGGGTATTGAGAAGAGAAAATGGGCCGGCCGCCCCGTTGGAAAGGTAGGAATGCCCGGTAATGACCGTGTTGCCGGGGCGGGTGGGAAAGGCAGTACCCTCGAGATACCCTGCATTTGCGCCAAGCCAGGTTACATCCCAGTCTCCGGCGACCTCAGGAATACCGACGATGATGGTGTTTATGCCCAGGGCGGGGATGATGAAGCGCAAGCTGTCCTGGCGGTGATATTGCAGGCTCTCGGGTTGGGGAGGCAGCCGCGTTAAAGCACCTGGCGCGAAACCAGTTGCCGGCAATCCGCGAATATCGTACTGGATACTGCGCAGCTCCAACCCGCTGCCGGTATCATAAGCAGCGAAGAATAACCTTCTTCCAATTGGTACGACGGCAGAAACTGGAATTGTGCTCACACCCAGAAAATCGGTTATGCGTTCGGTATTGCTGTCTTCATAGGGAGGAACGCTTTTCCAAAGCTCGTAACCGTTACTGCCATCATGCACTGAAAAATAAATTGTGCTGCCAATATTGACAAGGTTTCGCACCGTGCTGCCGGCGGCGCCGGGGTTGAAGTCCTTGACCATCCACGCTTCGGTGTAGGGTGGGTCGGACTTCCATAGTTCCACCCCATGAACGCCATCGTTTGCAGTGAAGAACCAGGTTCCTGTGGAGGAATGTCCCTGTGTTTGCGGATTGGAACTGAAGAAACCGGGGTAAACATCGCTCACACGATAGGTGCGGGGGACATCGTAGGGTGGTTCACTGTGGCGTGGTTCATAGCCGCTGATCCCAATGTTGGCGCTGAAGAGCACATCCTCACCAATCGCTTCCAGGCTGGATGGGTCGGATGGAAAAGCATAATCAAAATCGTTTGCCTTTGTGGTGCGCAAGCTGTCGAAAGGCGGCTTGCTGATCCAGAGTTCGCGCCCGGTGCCGTCAAAGGCGGTAAAGAAAAGGTTGTTCTGTACCCGGGTGAGTTCCCGTACTCCGGAATCGCCCCCGCCGGGATAAATATCTTTGACCATGCGGGTGCTGCCTGCGTTGTAAGGGGGTTCCGATTTCCAGATCTCCCGCCCGGAACTGTCATTGGCAGTGAATAATAAAGTCCATCCGATGCTGACCAGCTCTTTGGGGTCTGATTCTGTGATACCTGGCCAAATATCGCTGACGAGTTGTGCGCTGTGATATGGGGGGGAGCTTTTCCATAATTCCCAACCGTGAACGCCATCATCTGCCTTGAAGAAAATGGTATTTCCGATGACAGTGAGTTCGCCAGGGGAGGAACTGCCCGTGGGGTTGAGATCGGCCACCAAGAAAACGCGGGTGTATGGGGGTTCTGTTGCCCAAAGCTCATAACCCGATTTGCCATCATCGGCGGTAAAAAAAAGTGTTTCATTGATTGCAGTGAGATTAGAGGGGTTGGAACCGGAATCGCCGGGCATCAGGTCGGCGACACGCCGTGCGTTTGCAGTTTGGTAAGGGGCGGTCAACATCCAGAGTTCCCGTCCCAAATGGTCATCTGCAGAGAAAAAGAGGATATCCCCCAGCAGGAAAAGATCATCTGGGTCGGAACCCTCAGCCCCTTTAACCAGATCAATGGTCTCCACCGGTATGTCCTCCCCGTTCATCAAGAGAGCAGCAGAGGCTGTTTGGATTGGAGCAAGCTGAAGAAGCTCAATAACCAAAAAAATGGTTAGTGCGAAGGATGCAAGCAGTCGTTGTCTCATTTCCAGTTTAATGCCTTGAAGTGATTGAGGATGGTTCAGTGCACCGAAATCCCCACCAACCTATTTGTCAAATATATCACAGATACCCGTTCCATGCCCCGGCTACCAAGGGTTTAGAGAGCGCCATATCCCCCTCCCTGTAATTTTGGCTTCTCTGGATTCCTTGATAATTGGAGCTGCACGAACCCCGATGTCTGGACTGGTTTTTCTTCCGCTTTGTAAGTCTCATAGCGCGCACTGGCGATGGTGTTTGCCCGCGTTGTTTTCTATGGGCCCTATCAAACAGAAAACCTCCTGCTGATGCAGAAGGGATTCAAGCTCAATAGCACGATTGTATTTCGAGTGAGAACGTTGAGGGGAGGGGATGGCGCCAACCCCCGGCCGGTTTCAGAAAGCCAACAACCCGGGTTAGGGTCAGGTTGGGGTTGAACGCTTGCCCGTGGTCAGTAAAATTTCAACTTGCTGGTGTAGCTCCGGCTGGCCCAGTCCTAGTAACGTATCCCCTGCCTGCAACACAATGCTGCCATTTGGCAGGATAAAATCTTCACCGCGGGCGACCAGCACCACAAGATATTCCGGCGGAAGCCCTACTTGATAGATCGCTTTTCCGACAGCCCAAGATTTATTCGGAATCAGAGTTTCTTTTAATACCCCGGGCCATTCCCGTTCGGGCACATAGGCAATTGGGAAGCGCAGTTTGGCGGGTTCTTTGGCACCAACTCCCAACAATTTGGCAACGAATGGCAAACTGATTCCCTGGAATAAAACAGAGGTGATGACGACAAAAAAGACAACATTGAAAATAAAATCTGATTGAGGGATGCCGGCCAGTTTTGGGTAAGTGGCGAGGATAACCGGCACAGCCCCGCGCAATCCGACCCATGAAATAAACCCTTTTTCGCGCAGCGAGAACTTTGAAAAAACCAGAGAGATGAATACGCTCAACGGGCGAATTAGAAAGATCAAGGCCAGAGACAGGGCAAGGCTTGGCAAAGCAACTGCGGCAACGCGGGAAGGGTAAACCAGCAAACCCAGAGTGAGAAACATGATAATCTGCATTAACCAAGCAAGACCGTCATAAAACCTTAGCAAACTGTGCTTATGTAAAAACTCCTCACGACTCATCATTAATCCGAGGATATAGACTGCCAGGAAACCGCTGCCGTTGACAATCGAAGCAAGCCCAAAAGCCAGAAAAATCGTGCCCATGGAAAGTACCGGGTACAATCCCTCGTATCCCAGTTTTAGGCGATTAATCAGAAATAAGGTTAACTTACCAAAGACATAGCCAACACCCGCGCCGATGATCATCTGGAGGGCGAAAAGCGACACAAGACTAAGGGCGGATTTCTCGGGGTGGGTGATTAGTGAGATCAAGCCAATCGTCAAAAAAACAGCCATTGGGTCATTGCTTCCCGATTCCAATTCCAAGGTCGGCCTTAAGTTTCCTTTGAGATGAAGCCCTTTGGAGCGGAGGATTGAAAAGACAGCGGCCGCATCAGTGGAGGAGACGATTGCACCCAGCAGGATGGATTCCAGCCAGCCGAAGTTCAGGGTGAGGTGGGCGATGCCCCCGGTGATCAGCGCAGTTAACAGGACGCCCAGTGTTGCCAGAGTGATTGACTCTTTGTAAATCGGGCGGATGCTCTCGAAATCTGTGTCCAAACCGCCGGAAAAGAGAATGACAATCAGGGCGATTACCCCAATATTTTGCGCCAGGTTGGAATTATCAAAGTAAACCCCTCCAGGCCCATCGGAGCCTGCCAGCATACCGAGTACCAGAAAAAAGAGCAATGCCGGGATGCCAAAGCGATCTGAAAGTTTGCTGGCGGCAACGCTCAATATAAGAAAGATGGCAGCCACGATCAGGGTCGTTTCCAAAGAAATACCTAACATGGTTTTTATTATACGCGATGTCTGACCTCCAGAAACAAAAAAGGCTGCCTTTTTTAAGACAGCCTCGCAACCCAACTGGTTTAAAGGGTGAATTTATCTATTGCCGGGTTGGCACCCAGATGGTTTTAACTTCCGTTACCGATTCGATGGCTTCAAAACTGTTGTCGCGACCATAGCCGCTCTGTTTGTAACCACCAAAAGGTGCGTTTGGCGCAAAGAAGTCATAGGTGTTCACCCACACCACCCCTGCCTCAATTTTGGACGCGACGCGATGCGCTCTTGCCAAATTGGTCGTCCAGATGCCGGCTGCCAGACCGTAGGTGGTGTTGTTGGCGCGCCTGACAAGCTCTTCTTCTGTCTCAAAGGAATAGACATTGACCACCGGCCCAAAAATCTCTTCCTTGCTGATGCGAGCGTCATCGGCAACATTGGTGAAAATGGTGGGAGGCAGATAGAAGCCGCCTGCCGGTACGTTGGGGGGCGACAGACGTTCCCCGCCAGTTAACAACTTCGCGCCAGATTCGCGGCCGTCTTTGATGTAACCGGTGATGGTGTTGTATTGAGATTCGTCAACAATGGGACCTAAATCAACATCGGAGTCAAAAGCATGGCCCATGCGGGTCTTTCCGGCAATCTCTAACAAGCCTGCCACAACGCGCTCATAGACTGGTTTTTGGACATACAAGCGGCAGCCGGCGACACAGCTTTGCCCGGAGTTAACAAAAGCAGCTTTAAACGCGCCGGCAATGGCTGCTTCGATATTGGCATCTTCGAAAATACAGTTGGGAGCTTTGCTGCCCAATTCCAGTGTCAGGCGTTTGATATTTACGGCTGAGTTTTGAATGATTTGCTTGCCAACCGCAGTAGAGCCGGTGATTTGAATTTTGTTGATGCCGGGGTGGCTGGACAGCGCCTGCCCGATGACGCCGCCCGGGCCGGTTACCACATTCAGAGCGCCGGCTGGGAGCCCGGCTTCAAGGCCAAGTTCACCCAAGTACAGCATTGCCAGCGAAGCGACGGAAGCAGGTTTGAGAATAATGGCATTCCCTGCCGCCAACGCGGGGCTGATCTTTTGGGTGCCGTGAATTAGCGGATAATTCCAGGGAATGATGAGACCCACGATTCCAACTGCATCCCGCCGGGTGTAGACGAACATCTCCGGCATCGAGACAGGCACAGTTTGGCCGAAAATCTTGCTGGGCCAGCCTGCAAAGTGATACATATTATTGGCAGCCACCTTTGAGTCGATCATGCGGGTGTGGTTTAGCGATTTCCCGTTATCCAGCGATTCGAGCTGTGCCAATTGCTCGGAATGTTTTTCGATCAGTTCGGCGAAACGCCGCAGAATCTTCTCGCGTTCACCCGGCAGCATCCGCCCCCAAGGGCCTTCCATGGCTGCACGGGCGGCTTCCACTGCCCGGTCAATATCCGCTTGATCTCCGGAACAGATTTCAGTTAATTTTGTCCCATCTGAGGGATTAATTGAGGTGTACGTTTTTCCGGAAATTGATTTAACTTTCTTGCCCCCAACGATCATTTCCTTGGGTGATGCATCCAAGAATGCACGCACAGCTGGGTGAATTGATTCTAATGCCATTTTTTGCCTCCATTTGACAAGAATGAGTTTTACCTATAGACGAAAGATTGCAACGAAGCCTGCATGCCGGCTGAAACTCTCTTTTTGTGTCTCAAACGCCGTTACAAATGCCTTTATATTTTACCAATGTTTTTTGAGTAATTCTCTATATTTTGTCAGAATAATTCGGTTAAACAATTAGTTCATCTTTGGTGAAATAATTATGAGAAGGGCGTGTGATATAATGTCCCTGTTGTCATCATGTAACTATACGGTTGATTTTATTGTGTCCGGAATTATAAGTCAAGCAACGGTATATGCAACAATTAATTGATGGAATTGTTCACGGTTTACAGCTCCTCCTGTCAGGTGACCCAGTTCTGTGGGAAATCATCCTGCTTTCCGCAAAAGTAAGCGGGATTGCATTGTTGATCAGCGGGATACTCGGCATTCCCTCCGGCGCTTTTTTGGGCTTGGTACGTTTTCGCGGCCGCCGGATTATTCAAGCAATTGTCTATACGGGCATGGGGCTGCCGCCTGTAGTGGTTGGGCTGGCTGTTTATCTGCTGTTATCGCGCGCTGGAATTTTGGGACCGCTCAATTTGCCCTGGATCCCACAACTTTTTACTGTTCCTGCGATGATCCTGGCACAGGTGATCATTGCCACCCCGTTGGTGGCAGGCTACACGATGACAGCCGTTGCTGACATTAACCCTGATTTAAAGGTTCAGGTGCGCGCCTTGGGCGCCACTCCTTTGCAGGTCACTCTGGCAGTATTGCGGGAAGCGCGCCTGGGGATTATTGTTGCAATGGTAGGCGGGTTGGGCAGCATCATTTCGGAGGTGGGGGCGGTAATGATGGTGGGGGGCAACGTGGACGGCTCCACGCGCGTTCTGACTACCGCGATCATGCTCGAGACCCGGCGCGGTAACCTGGACCTGGCAATCGGTTTAGGAATGGTGCTGTTGTTGCTGTCATTTTTGATCAATTTTGGGGTGACACAATTGCAGGGGAAGGGAAATTAATGGCCTCCATATACCGCTTGCAGCATGTCAAAAAAACCTATGAGGATAGGACCGTTCTCGATATTGAGCATTTGGAGATTGAAGAAGGTGAAATTCTTGCCCTGGTCGGGCCGAGCGGTGCGGGAAAATCCACCCTCTTGCGATTATTAAACTTTTTGGAATACGCCGACAGCGGTGAGGTTTATTACAAAGATCAATTGGCGGCCCCACAACTTGCGATGAATCTCCGCCGCCAGGTAACGACGGTTTTTCAGCGGCCGGCGCTGCTGCAAGGCAGCACCGAAGATAATGTGGTGTATGGTTTGCGCATCAGAGGAAAACAGGACAGCAAAGCGGAAGTGCGCGAAGTGATCGCCCGGATGGGATTGGAAAAACTACGGCGCGCCCGTGCGCGCACGCTTTCCGGCGGAGAAGCGCAGCGTGTGGCGCTGGCACGCGCGATGGTTGTGCACCCCGCGGCTCTGCTGCTGGATGAGCCCACAGCGAATTTAGACCCCTACAATATCGGTTTAATTGAGGAGGTAGTGCGGGAAATTAATGAGAGAAGGAAGACGACGATTGTGCTCGTAACGCACAATGTTTTTCAAGCCCGGCGGCTGGCACACCGCACCGGTTTGATGTTGTCCGGTCAGATTATTGAAATAGGCCGTACACAGGAATTTTTTGAGCGCCCCCGTGACCCTCGTACCCGCGCTTTTGCCCAGGGTGAGATGGTGTATTAAAAAACAACAAGGAGAATACAATGCTTCAAACAAAACTTAACAAAATTTTAGCTGTGCTGATTTTATCAGCCATGCTGCTGGCTGCCTGTGCGCCGGTTGCGACACCCACCGCCGCGCCAGCGCCTACCCAAGCCGCCCCTACGCTGGCTTCCCCAACAGAAGCGCCTAAACCGGCGCCCACCGAGACAAAAGTGCCTCAACCTCAAGATATGGTGCTTGCCACCACAACCAGCACTCAGGATTCTGGTCTATTGGATTACTTGCTGCCCGATTTTGAGAAAGAAGCCAATGTCAAGATCAAGGTGATTGCTGTGGGTTCCGGCCAGGCTCTGCAGATGGGCAAAGATGGTGATGCAGATGTCTTGCTGGTTCATTCGCCGGCCGCAGAAAAAGAATTTATGGAGGCTGGAGACGGTGTGCGCCGTGAGGCTGTAATGTACAACGATTTTATTATCGTTGGTCCCGAAGATGATCCGGCAAAAATTGGCGGTATGAAATCCGTTGTAGAGGCATTCAAAACGCTGGCTGTAACAAAGTCTAAGTTTGTATCGCGTGGTGATGATTCTGGCACGCACGTCAAGGAAAAAGGCATTTGGACAAAGGCTGAAATTGAACCTGCAAGCGATTGGTATGTCTCTGCCGGACAGGGTATGGGTGCAGTTTTGATGATGGCTGAGGAAATGCAAGCTTATACCCTGAGCGATCGGGCTACTTTTCTGGCACGTGTGCAGGAAGGGCTGAAATTGAAGATCATGGTTGAAGGCGACAGCTTGCTGTTGAACCCATACGGCGTGATTGCTGTCAACCCCGCCAAGAATCCCAACATCAAAAACGATCTGGCGAATCAATTTATTGACTGGATTATTTCCATCCCAACTCAGGAAAAAATTCAAGCTTTCAAGAAAGAGGAATTAGGCCAGTCGCTTTTCTATCCAAACTCCACCCTGTGGTTGGAAGCCAACAAACCCGCCGGCGGTTTAATGATTACCGGCAAGGTGGCTGAGGAAAAAACTTGGTCGGAGGATGATGTAAAAAGCTTGGAAACCATGGACGTACAGGCGGCTGACAAGGACGGGAAAATGATTGACTACAAGGGGGTTTCTCTTAAAGGTTTGCTGGGAATGGCAAAACCGGATGCAGGCGCCGCCACGCTTGTTTTTGTGGCGGGTGATGGATATTCCGCTGAGATACCCCTGGCGGATGCACTCGCTTGCGAGGAATGCATCGTTGCCTTCAATGATGATGGCGGTTTTCGGATGATCTTGCCTGGCATGCCGATGAAGTTGCAAGTCAGAGGTGTGGTAGAGCTTCAGGTTAAATAAGTTTGCCTGTGGTTTCAAAGGTGGCGGAGGCTTTAAGCGCTTCCGCCACCTTTGAGGTTAAAAACCCGATATTATTGTTCGGGGCAAATTCCAGGGAAACATGCTGGTGATGCGCCATGTGACGGGTATAGCGGAAAGATTGATGCAATGACTGCCGGTTATACCGGGTGTTGCTGGTTTTTGGAAAATCTCTGCGCAGAGAGAAAATACTCTGCCAGGGCATTTTGCAGTGATAACAAAATTCTTATACTGCCCATATATAATTTATAAGAAATGCTTCTGAAGGAGACAAAAAATGAAACTGAGTGCCCGGAACGTCCTCAAGGGAAAAGTTAAAAAAATTATTCCCGGTGCTGTGAACAGCGAGGTGATTATTGAGATTGCCGGCGGAACTGAAGTGGTGTCAGTTATCACCAAGGAATCTGTCGAAACTTTGGGTTTGCAAGAAGGCAAGCAGGTCTATGCTGTGATCAAGGCTTCGAATGTCATGGTGGCAGTGGATTAAGAGTTGGTCTAAACTTCGATCTGTGTACCGGTATTTGTGCTGAGATAGCCCTGCATCTGACTGATGACTTGATGCCCGGCGCTGGATTTCAACCAGTCAAAAAGGCTGAGGAGCGGCGGCTGGTTTGCGTCCCGCGTATAGGCGATCAAATCGTAGCACTCTTGGACGAGAAATACAAAGTCAAGGTTAAAGGCTGCCGCAGCCGATTCCAAACCAATACCCGCATCGGCCCCGCCTTCTGCAATTGTGCGGGCAACTTCAGAATGGGTGGTTTTCTCTTGGGCGTACCCGTTAATTTCTGAAACGGATATGCCTTTTTGTTTCAACTGGGCGTCCAGCCATACCCGCGTGCCTGAGCCGGTCTGCCGGTTCACAAATCGCAGTGCAGGGCGGGTAAGATCTTTGAGACTCTCGATGCCGGCGGGATTGCCGGGGGGGACGATCAACCCCAGACGTCTTTCAGCCAGCCGGGTTACTGTGATATGTTTTCCGGGAAATAGCCTGGAAATATAAGGGAGGTTGTAGGTATCCGTGGCGGCATCCCAGAGATGCGCGCCAGCAACGTCTGCGCGCCCGTCCGCCAGGGCAAAAAGCCCGCCGAGACTGCCCGTGAAAACCAACTGTAAAGTAAGATCGGGGATAATCTCCCGTATGTGCCCAGCCAACCAGGTTATTGCCATGTCGTGGCTGCCGTAAAAACGCAACGCGCTTTCTGTCTGTACTGCAGGCTGCGCCTGAAGCCCCCGCCAGTGATCTAAGGCGAGGGTGAAGGCTTGTTGAATCTCTGGAAGCGAGTAACCTGAGGTCAGTACTTCCAGCAGGAACGCTTCAGCTTTGTGCACCAGGGCAGCTTTTCGAAGCGGCCCGTGAGCCAGAATTTGAGCCTGGTCTATTTGCCTGCTAACATGCGTTCCCCTTCCGGCCTGACTGGTGATTAAGCCTCCCTGTGCAAGTTCGTGGTAAGCCCGTTGTACGGTACCGGGTGTGCAATTCCATTGGCGTGTTAAATCGCGGATGGATGGCAGGCGATCGTTGGGCTGTAATCTGCCCTCCAAAATTTCTTTGCGGATGGCTCCCGCAATGCGTTGATATAAAAAAGGTTCATCCATCTTTTATCTTCCTGTGTAAATGACTGGCCGGGATTAAGCTGCTTCGGGGGGTGGGTTTACTCTCTCAATCCTCCATTAGAGTATACCGGGTTGTGGGCAAAATCACAATTTTTTCTTGGTTTCATCCAATCAAGGTGAAAACAATCTCTGATAGAATAATTTTGTTTCCAAATTCAGTTTAATTGCGGAGGGTGCATGACAGGGCTTAAAGGGAATTTGTTGAAAGACAAGATGAAACGCGGAGAAAAGGCAATTGGCGCTTGGATTACATTGACGGATCCGATTGTGGGACGCATATTCTCCCAGATCGGCTTTGATTTTGTGTTGATTGACTTGGAGCACTCGGCCATCAACCAGGAAACCCTGCAAGCAATGTTATTGATGTTTGAGGGAACCCAATCCTGCCCGATTGTGCGCGTGCCCGCGCATGATCCGGTCTGGGCGAAGTGGGCACTGGATGCCGGCGCAGAGGGGATACTCTTTCCGAATGTCAGAGCAGAGGAAGAAGCCCGACAGGTGGTGCAAATGGCAAAGTACCCCCCGCAGGGGGTGCGTGGTTTTTTCCCGCGTGTGGCTTCGAACTTCACCACAGACATGGGGGAGTATCTGGATGGCATTAATGATCGGGTGAATGTATGGATTCAAATTGAGGATATTCAGGCTGTCAATCACCTGGATGCGATTTTCTCTGTAAAAGGAATTGATGCTGTTTTGGTGGGCCCGGCGGATCTTTCGCTGTCCATGGGGATGCTGTTTCAATGGGAGCGGCCGGAATTTAAAGACGTGCTGCGGAAAATCCTGGAGATGGGGGCAGAGCACGGTTTGCCCATTGGATACCCGGTGGACGATACGGCTGAGAAAGCCTTGCAGTATCTGCAAAAAGGATACCAGTTCGTCACAACCGGGATGGACAGCCTGTTGGTTCAACGGGCTGCAAAAGAAATATTGCATGAAATCCGAAAAGGATGAGGGGCGTAAATTCCAGCAAGTAACCGGAGCGCGAGAAATTAAAGCCTGTTTTGGTGCGTGCTATCTTAATATTTCTATAGCCCTATTGACTTGAGGGTGTAGATTCCGTAAAATATTTTCAATTCGTTTAACTTCCAAACCAATTAGGGATTTCTGGAAATTTGAAATAGAATATGCGGGCCGAAAATGCTCTAAGCTCTATGTAACCTCCCGTATATTCCCTGAAAAACACCTCAAAGACTCCCTATTGGCCTTACAGATTGTAAGGATTTACAGGTGGCTGGACTTAAAACGATTAACCATGTTGACATGCGGAATAGAAATATTACCATTATTGTCAACTATTTATACCGGTATGCCCCCATTTCTCGCGCCAGCCTGGCGAGAAAAAGTGGGCTGAATAAAGCCACAGTAACAAGCATTATCCGGGTTTTGATAGAAAATGGGTTTGTGATTGAAACCGGAAAGAGCTTGCGTAAAGTTATAGGTCACCCGGCTACTGCCCTTCAAGTTAATCCAGATGCAGCGCGTGTCATCGGCGCAGAAATTCGCGCAGAAGAAGTGGTTGTTGCGGTTATGGATCTCTCCCCTGCCATTCTTTGGCGTGAAAGTCAAACCATTCAAGAAGGCCAAAAAGCTGTATCAGTGATAGATCAAACCCTTCGTTTGTTGAATAAAGCATATTATAGTGTGAAGTATCTGGGGATACCGGTGCTGGGGATTGTGGTTAGCCTGCCTGGATTGGTGGATTTAAGTACAAACACCCTGATTGACGCCCCGGGCATGGGTTGGAAAAATGTGCCTGTCGGGGAAATGATTCAGAGGGAAATCCACTTGCCGCTGGCGATTGGAAATTCGGCGCACATGGGCTCCATTGCTGAAAATTACTTTGGGGCTTCCAAAGACAGTGAAGTTTCGCTTTACCTCAACCTGGGGTCTACACTCAGCAGCGGCATTGTCATCATGGACAGCGTGCTCAGCGGCGCGGCAGGTCTGGCTAGTGAAGCCGGGCATATGACTATTGACCCACACGGCGAAAAGTGTGCGTGTGGCAATAGCGGTTGTTGGGATACGGTCGCCAGTCAGCGCGCGCTCCTAAAGCGGGTGCGATATGCTATTCAGAGAGGACAGCCGTCCTTGATTCAAGAGGTGGTTGGAGGGGAGTTGACAAAAATCACCTTTTCACATGTGCTTGAGGCGGCGAAGGTTCGAGATGAAGTCGCTCTCAGGGCGTTTGAGGAGACCGGATGCTGGCTGGGGGTTGGCTTGAGCGGCTTGATAAACCTTCTCAATCCGGAAACAATCATATTGGGCGGCTCGATGAGCGCAGGGCATGAATTCCTGCTTCCTGCCATTGAGGAAGAAATTCAAAAACGGGCATTTGTAGGCGCTGTTAAGGATTGTCAGATCTCCCTCGCAAAATATGGGGAGGATTCAAGCCTGTTGGGGTCCTTGGCGGTTGTCTACTGGAATCTTTTAAACCAACTTCAGTACATCACGCTGTCAACAAAGGAACTGGTTTAATGGAGACTCCGGCTCTCCGGCCTGGCTCTGTCGCTCTACTGGGTTTTACGCGGCATTATCGCAAGAGATTGCCGCCGAATCGCTGGCTGGATGGCCGCCAGGCGCTGACAAAACTTGAATTTATCTGCCAGGCGAATCATTGGGGCGGAGAAAACAAAGCCTGCGCCGTGTTTGTTCCTGTGGGCGTGGATGCCCCTTTCACTTCATACTTTCGGATGGGACTGGAAGACTTTCCTGGTTATCCGTCTGACATCCTGAAACAAGAGGGCTGGCCTGGCGAATCTTTCGAAGTTGCAAAGAAAGAAGAAAATGTTGTTTTGGCTGTTGTTCAAGCGAGGGCGGAATTTTGCTGTTTTATATTCTGCCCTGATACTTTATTTGGTTTAACCGATTTCCATATCAGGAGGTAATTAAGAAATGGCATTTACATTTGATGTTCACACCCACTATACTCCCCCTTCCATGAAGGATAATCTAAAAGATTTTGCCGAAAAAGAACCCTACTGGGGGCTGCTCATCACCCCCGATCCTGCCAATCATACAGAGCAGGGCTGGGCGACCCCGGAGCGTATGGTTGCGGATATGGATCAAGCAGGGGTGGACAAGGCGATCATTTTAGGAGTGTACCGCCAAACACCTGAGAGCGCACGGGAAACGAACGATGAGACACTGGCTGTCATGCGCCGATACCCGGATCGGATTTTAGGGTTCGGCGTTGCCGCGACGAGTCCGTTGGATAAAACTCTGGATGAAGTGAAACGTTGTGTAGATAACGGCATGGTTGGAATGGGCGAGCTGAATCCCTATGGTCAGGGGATCTCCTTCGATGACCCTGGTTTTTTGAAAATCGTGGAGGCCTGTATTGATGCAGATATTCCCCTTAATTTACATGTCAGCGAAGAAGTGGGGCATTTTTATCTGGGGAAATCCACCACCCGGCTGTTGGATTACTATCACCTCGCCTGTCGTTATCCGGAATTAAAACTGATCCTGGCGCACTGGGGCGGCGGTTTGCTCTTTTATGAAATTGCACCGGAGGTGCGGAAAAATTTGCGCAATGTTTATTATGACATGGCGGGTACACCCTTGTTGTATCCGACAGAATCTATCCTCAAGGCCACCCTGCAATGTATCAGTCACAAAAAGCTGTTGTATTGTTCAGATTATCCGCTCTTGATTTGCCCGAAGAAACAGCATGAACCCGATTTTCGTCCGTTTTTGGAGGAAATTAATGCGGTTGAATTACCGGAAGATGTTTATGCAGACATTATGGGCAGAAACGCAGCCAGGCTGTTCGGGTACCTCCCGCCTGAAACCAGTTCGGAAGTTGCTGAGCCTGTAAAAATGACGGCTGTGCCTAAAAAATCTCCGCCGGAAATTTTCCCTGAGACGGTAACCGTTGACCCCTATATGTCTATTAGTGCGGTGGCAAATGCCTGGCCTTTTACCCAACCGGTGTTTGAAAGATATGGCCTCCCCTGGAAGGACAGCCCCGTACCGTTTTGGGAACCAATTGCACAGGCAGCTGCGGCGCGCGGACTTGGCCCCTCTGCGCGGGAGAAATTGCTGGACGAACTTAATGACCTTGTCGCAAAGAATAAAGGTCTTCAAGGAGTGTAGAAATGAAAATTGATGTTCACACCCACTATACCCCCCCTTCCATAAAAGATAACCTGAAAGATTTTGCTGAGAAAGAACCCTACTGGGGGTTGCTCATCACCCCTGACCCTGTTAATCATACAGAACAAGGCTGGGCAACTGCCGAACAAATGATTGCCGATATGGATAAGGCGGGTGTTGATAAGGTGGTACTGCTCGGTGAAGGTCAGACGCGCCATGAAAATGCTGTTGAGAGACACAATATTGGCATCGAGATTATGCGTAGTTGGCCTGACCGGGTTATCAGCTTTGCTGCTGTCCAGCCCAAAGAGGGACAAAAAGCGGTTGATGAATTAAAACGCTGTATTGATGCCGGTATGAGCGGTATGGGAGAGATGGGACATTATAGCGGGGGATTCCGGTTTGATGACCCCGATTTCTTGCGGCTTGTGGAGACATGTATTGATCTGGATGTTCCGATCAATCTACATTGCAATGAGGAAGTAGGGCATTTCTATCTTGGTAAAAGCATTTACCCTCTCCGCCATTATTACCAACTCATTAGCCGGTATCCTGAAATGAAACTTATTCTGGCTCATTGGGGCGGCGGTATCTTGTTTTACGAAATTATGCCCGAAGTCCGGCGGACTCTTAAAAACGTCTATTACGATTCGGCAGGCGGCCCGCTGGTTTTCCCCACAGATGGTATCTTTAAGGCTGCTCTCCACCTTATTGATCATAAAAAAATCCTGTATGGCTCTGATTATCCTCTGATCATTTGTCCGGATATACAAACCTCCCCGGATTTCAGACCTTTTATTCAAGAAATTGATGCACTGGGATTGGACCGTGAAGTATACGACGACATTATGGGCAATAATGCCGCCCGCTTGTTTGGTTTTCTTGAGGGAGAGCCGGAGAATAAATCGGAATTCACTGGTGTTAAAGAATACGAAGCGGCTTCGCCAATCATCACTGAACTGGCGAATGTGCAAGGGGTAAAACCATCTCAGTTTATGGCGGTGAGCCTGGTAGCCCATACTTGGCCCAAGACCCGCGCCGTCTTCGAAAAATATGGCATCCCCTGGGTAGATTCTCCTACGCCATTTTGGGAACCAATTGCACAGGCGGCGGCAGCACGCGGTTATGGTCCCAAGATACGTCAAAAGATTCTGGATGAACTGGGAGAGGCTGCTTTGGAACAAGGATAAGGAAATGTGGTTGTTGTGAAACAATCGGAAAGGAGGTGTTTATCGAAAAGTGTCGAAAGAATAAGGTTGGATTTTAACTGGATGTGCACAAATTTATAGCAACTATTTATAAGGAGAAATAAATGATGGGTACACCTTCTGGTGAAGAACGTGAGGTTAAGTTTTTGGGAGGAGCCTCCATTGACGGGGCGCCTGTTGCTTATATCGTTGTGCTGGCTGCTGTGGTAACCGCCTTGTCTTTCATCCCTTTTTCTATTGTCATGGCAACGGGTGGTAGTTTCCCGATGGCCCAGGGCGTTTATCAACTTGTAGGCTGGGTGCTTGGTCCTATTGCCGGCGCGGTTGCCAGCGGGATTGGCGCACTGCTCGGTGTTTTTATTGCCCCGCAAACAGCCGGTGTAGCGCCGGTAACGGTATACGGTGCAGCTCTGGCTGCTTTTGCCGCCGGCACCATGGTCCATGGCTCTGTACGCTCTAAATGGTGGATTATTCCTGGAGTGATTGGTGTTGGATCAATCTTGTTTTTTTTCGGGCGAGCCTTGTTGGTGAATGGTGTGAGTTTAAAGGCTGTCATTCTGGGCGGTGGAGGTCAGTGGTTTGGTGTGCTTCTCTTTGTCCTACCCACCCGTACTATTTTTTCCCGCTGGATTGCCAGCAAGAACATCGGAACGGTCGCAGCCGGGCTATTTTTGGGCACCTGGGCGAGCCATGCTATCGCTCATGTGGCCCAATCCTCGATTACATACTACATGTATAACTGGCCTGAAGAAGTTTGGATGCTGTTGGCTGGGATCGTGCCGGTGGAATATGTCGCCCGCTGTCTGATTGGGGCTGTAATTGGCACGGGTGTGATCGCCGGTTTAAGGGCAATTGGGCTTGTAAAGCCGACTTATGCCATCTATTAGTCAATTGTATTGTGTTTCTCGTCAGTGCAGATTTTTTGGCCTTCAAAGACGGGAAGAACCGAAGAAATAATTCCCCAGGGTGCACCAAATGCAGCAACGATTCGATAGTGACACGATTTGGTGCACCCCCACCAGAAAACACTAATAACAGGTAGATGAATGTCTGAAATCATTGTTGCTCTGGAAAAGGTATCTTATAAATATCCGCGATCACTGGATTTTGTACTGAAGAACATTGATCTAACTATTCAAAAAGGGGAATTCTTCGGAGTGATTGGACCAACCGGCGCGGGTAAAACAACTTTATGTTTAACCATGAACGCTGTCGTTCCGCAGTTTTATGGCGGGCGGTTCTTCGGGCATGTTTTTGTAGCTGGTTTAGACACGCTGGATTACCCGATCAGCCTGTTGGCGAACCGTGTGGGCGCTGTATTCGATGACCCGGAAACGCAATTAATTGCCACATCGGTGGAGAATGAAATTGCCTTTGCGCTTGAAAATTTGCTTGTGCCGCGCGAGGAAATTTTGAAACGCATTCCACATGCTTTGGCCGCAGTACGTCTGGAAGGAACCGAGAAAAAACACCCTGCTGAGCTCTCTGGCGGCCAGAAACAGCGCCTGGCCATCGCTGCAGCCCTGGCTGTGCAACCGGACTTATTGGTATTGGATGAACCCACTTCGCAACTCGACCCGGTTGGCTCGCAAGAGGTGTTCGCGACGGTCCGAGAGCTGAACAAGGAATTAGGGATGACCATCATCATGTCCAGCCATGCCGCGGAGGAAATGGCAGAGTATTGTGATCGGGTGGCGCTTTTATCCAACGGTGAATTGGCCGCAGTGGGAAAACCTGAAGAAATTTATAGTCAAATTGAGCGGTTATTAGCAAACGACTTAAGACCGCCGCAGGTAGCCAGTACCTTTTACCTGATCCAACAAACAGGCATTCCCACTGGAGCCATTCCGGTCAGAATGGAAGAGGGGTCCAGATATTTAAAAGAAGTTGAGGAAGTTTGCACCATCTATCCACCCAAAGATATTCGTCAGGCGAGGGTACATACAAGTGAACCGGTACTTTCCATCAAGGATTTAAAACATGTCTACCCGGATGGCACGGAAGCACTGCATGGCGTCTCAATGGATATCCGCGAAGGGGAATATGTCTTGATCATTGGGCAGAACGGCGCTGGAAAAAGCACCTTGGTGAAGCATTTTCTGAACTTGTTAAAGCCCACCAGTGGCAGCGTGAAAGTGGGCGGCGTCGAAACAGCTAATCTAACAGTCAGCCAACTGGCACGCCGGATCGGCTATGTTGCCCAAAATCCTGACAATCAGATTTTCAATGCAACAGTTGGAGAAGAAGTGGCTTTTGCGTTGAAAGCATTGAAGTACCCCCCTGAAGAAGTGGAGAGTCGGACGCTGGAAGGCTTGGCGGCAATGGGCCTTTCAAATGTACGAGAGATCCACCCGCTTGCGTTGCCTAAAGGTGACCGAGCAAGGGTCGTGATAGCAGCTATTCTGGCGATGAAACCTGAAATGATCATTTTTGATGAACCGACCACTGGTCAGGATTATCGTGGCGCTAAATACATTCTAGAAATCAGCCGCCAGCTTCATGAGATGGGAAAAACAATCGTTGTCATCACGCACCATCTTTACTTGATGCCGGATTATGCTGAACGAGTACTGGTAATGGGAAAAGGGACACTCTTGATGGATGCCCCTATCCGGGAGGCTTACCATGCAGTGGAATTACTGCAAAGCACTTATTTGATGCCGCCACAGGCAGTACTTCTGGCACAGGAACTTGGAAATTTGACAAACCAATCCTTGCCAAAGCTATTAACACCGGAAGAATTGGCGAGCTGCTTTCATTATAGCCATAACGGGAGAACGCCATGAGTATGCTGAAATTTCAAACTGTTGAGCGTGATTCATTCTTCACGCGTCTGGATTTTCGCCCCAAGTTAGTCATGATGGCGGTAATCTCCATTATCGCTTTCGTATGGGAGAGCCCACTGCTCCAGATGGTTATGGCTTTCTTGATTATTATTGCGGCTTTGGTAGTTGGAGTTAAGTTCAGCTATATCCGGCTTGTAATTATGGTAATGACCCCATTTTATATTTTGTTATTGCTTACACATGGCTTTTTTAATATTGACCAGGTAAAAGCGTTAACAGGTAAAAGCGTGCTGACGCCAATGTTTACCTTTCCGGAAAGTTGGTGGCTGATCGGCGGCGGTATGATGTCGTGGGAAGGGTTTACCTATGGTGTCAATGCGATCTTCAAAACACTTTCTTTAACACTCGTTATCCCGTTGGGGGTTTTTACCACCGATGTGGATACCATGATTGTTGGCATGGTGCGCGCGCGCATCCCTTATAAAATTGCATTCATCTTCTCGGCAACACTGCGTTTCTTCCCGGTCCTTTTTCAAGAAATTGGCATGATTATCGAAGCGCAGCGACTGCGCGGCCTGGCTATGGAAAGAATGAATCCGGCTCAACGCGTTAAGGTGTATGCAAAGGTGGCCGTCCCACTGATCCTGGGAGCAATGGTCAAATCCCAGCAATTGGAAGTTGTACTGCAGTCGAAGGCTTTTTCCGGCAGCCCGGTACGAACCTATTTGCACGAATCCAAGATGGGAATAGAGGATTACCTCCTGATAGCTTTTTTCGTTCTGCTTTTGATTGTGGCAACGATTCTATACTTTGCCTATGGGATCGGAAAATTTGGCGGGCCAATCTAACTTTCTGATTTACCGGAGCACTTAAAGAATAATCAGCGCAATTGCCACCAGACATAAACCCACCCCGACCCATTGAAGCCGGGAGATGATTTCTTTGAAAAACCACAGAGAGAGGAAGACCGTTACGGCCGGGTAGAGCGAGGATAGTACGGCGGCAATATCCAGGCGGGTGTAGTGCGTGGACAGGAGATAAAGTGCGTTTGCGAGCGGGTCCAACAAGCCCGAAAGGATGGCAGGCTTGTTCTTGAATATGGAGGGCATGGGTGTACGTGTCATAATTAAAATGATTGTGACAACGAGAAATGCTGCCGATTTTGAGATTGTCAAAGGAAAAAACACACTGCCTGGCTCAATACGGGCAAGGGTGATAAAGAATAATCCGAAGAAAAAACCTGCCAGCAATCCAAGTGCAATTCCGTTGCGGGTTTCATCTTGGGCTGCGCCTGACGACCGGGTAACCAGCCAGATCCCGACCAGCGCGGTTGCAAACCCGAGGAGTTGATAAGTATTGGGCATTCCTTGTGTGAGTGCAGCCGCTACAACCGGCATGGCCGCGCTGACCACCCCTGATGCAGGAGAGACAATGGCAGCCTTGCCGGAAGCAAGTCCCTTAAATAAAGCCACCAGCCCTAACGCGCCGCTGACCCCGGCCAGGCATGCCCAAAAAATGCTCTCAAGCGGCGGGATACTTTCACCTAAAACCAGCGCAAAAACAGCCAGCAAGGCTACGCTGATCAGCGATGCAATTACCATAGTTTGAAAAGCCGTGTTCCGGCGGGCAGCGATGCCGCCGCTGAAGTCCGCTCCCCCAAAAAAAACCGAAGCAGACAAGGCAAGCAGTACACCAATGAAATGAGATGAGATCATCTGTTTGTTTTGTCCTAAGCGTTTTATTGCCAAACGTCCCCAGTATAAACGAACCAGAGGGAATAGGCAACCAGGGCTTTAGGAGAGCTTGGACTATCCCAAGGCGACGTCCAGGATCATCATGACAGCAAAGCCGAGCATTGCACCGAAGGTTGCTGTGTGGGTGTCTTTATCCAGCTGGGATTCGGGGATGAGCTCCTCGACGACGACATAGATCATGGCGCCGGCCGCAAAAGCGAGCGCATAAGGAAGGATGGGGCGCATCAGAACAACCAGAGCTGCCCCCAAAACTCCTGCAACCGGCTCAATCATCCCGGACGCCTGACCGTACATGAAGGCTTTGAGACGGCTGAATCCCTCACGCCGTAGCGGAACGGAAACGGCTGCTCCTTCAGGGAAATTTTGGATGCCGATACCTAGTGCCAATGCAATTGCGCCGGCAAGTGAAGCGACTGGAAGCCCGGCCCCCAAAGCGCCAAAGGCGACGCCCACTGCCAGGCCTTCAGGGAAATTGTGCAGGGTGATTGCAAGCACGAGGAGAACACTGCGCTGCCATCTCGTTTTGATTCCTTCTGCTTCCTCAATAGGGTAACCGATATGCAGGTGAGGGAGAAGCTTATCAACGCCCCACAAGAATAATCCGCCTAAAAGAAATCCTATTGTGGCCGGCACCCAACCGTGCGCCGAAGATTCTTCTGCCATTTCTATGGCTGGCGCAAGCAGCGACCAAAAGCTTGCGGCGATCATCACTCCTGCAGCGAAACCGAGCATCCCGTTTAGTACGCGGTGATTAATTGTTTTGAAGAAAAAGACAGTTGCAGCGCCTAGTGCAGTAAGCAGCCAGGTAAAACAGGTTGCCAGCAACGCTTGAGAGATGGGGGTGAGGGTTTCAAACCATGTCAGCATACTTGAATGTGCTCCTGGGTGAGGTTGTTTGGAAAAAGAGTTTCTGGAAATTTTCTAAGATCAGTTGTGCTGGCTGCCATTTAATATTCCAATGGTTGCATAAGAGAGCTGCAAGAAGAATTCCGGGCGGTGATTAGAAATCAAGAATAACAGCATAAATTAGCCTTTTGCAATTTTCATGGCTTCGTCAACGGATACGCCTTTATGAACAATGGCAGCAAGTGCTGCAGCCATAGCCTGAGGGTTTTCGGCTTCGAAGATGTTTCGTCCAATCGTTCCGCCAGCAGCGCCTGCATCCATTGCGCCCTTCATTTCTGCGAGGAATTCTTCAGTGGAGGGTCTCTTCAACAGCCCCATGATCACTACAGGTTTATAGCATGCATCCACGATCTCCTTGAAACCACTCACGTACGGGATTTTGACCCAGTCGCCGCCCAGCTCAAGGCCGGCTCTTGCAGCAAGGGCGATGTTGTCTTTTGTGCGGAATTCGGGGCCGCTGCCCATGCCGCCGGGCATCATTTCTGCTTGTACGGCCAGGCCCCAGAGATGTGCTTCTTTTGCGGTTTCTGCGAGATTGGTAAAGGAAGCCATTTCTTTGTGGTTTCCGGGAAAGGCTGAGATGCACAATGCATCTGCACCCAGGCGCAAAGCCTCCGGTACACCAAACCAAACTGGCGCGGGGGCATCCGGCCCTATTTTGGTGGCGGCGCCATCTGCGCGTAAAATCAATCCCACCCTGGATAGTTCGGCGGCGAACTGACGTGCAATGCCA
>JADLFQ010000029.1 GCA_020845515.1 Anaerolineaceae bacterium
AAGTCGTCCACACAGCGCGGCATCAATTCCTGGACCGCATTGTTCTATTCCTTCGCAATCGCAGCAGGTTTCATTTTCGTCTACACCCAAACGCCGCTCTCATTTATGGGAGATGGCGGGAAGCCTTCGCTGTTTTGGCTTGACAAGGCCTGGTTGGGTTGGGTGTTGCTCTTTGTCCTGGCAATCGGACCGACATTGGGCGGCTATGGGTTATACAACTACAGCATGACCATCTTACCCGCCAGCATCGCCAACCTGATCGCAACGCTGGAGCCTTCTCTGACAGCATTGCAGTCTTATTTCCTGTTAGCAGAGCGCTTTACGTTTGCACAAGTGGCAGGGAGTATCCTGATTATTTTCAGCGTTATTTTTATACGCGTGATGGAGAATCGCCGCCTCACGCGTGTTAATCTTTTATAAAAAAGATCAATACCCCTTGCAAACCGGTGTAGAGGTGCTATAATCCATTCTGGAATAAAAAGTGCGCGATTGTGTTGGTTGAGGTGAAGTATGCCAATTTATACCTATCGTTGTGAGAATTGTGGTGTCCGTTTTGAACGCTCACAAAAATTTTCAGATGCACCATTGACGCGTTGTCCGGAGTGCGGCAAGAAGGCCTTGCACAAGGTCTATACACCTGTGGGTATCGTTTTTAAGGGTTCCGGTTTTTATGCAACTGATCATCGCTCGCCTTCCGGTATGGCAAAAGCCGCCCACCATGACGAAAAACCTTCCGAGTCCGGCGGTTCAGAAAACAAATCTACAACGCCTTCACCTTCCCCGGCTCCTGCCACCAGCGAGAAAAAAGCAGATTAAAAATTATTGTGCTGCAATCAAAAAACTGCCGGCGTATCTGTCCGGTAGTTTTTTTATTCCCACTGTTGCTTTTCAGACTCACCACCCGGCCGATGAAGTTTTATGAATGGCATCACGGAAAACACAACTTTGCCAGATTCTCCAATCGGGGTTAGAATCAACCATGAAAGGGGATCGTTTTATGCAAAAAAAACAGCCTGGAAAAGGCAATGAGAACATCCGCGTAGACCGGCAGCGGCGCCGCCAGCCAATTATTTTTTCCATTCTGGCAGTCATCATTATCCTTTCCTGGATTATCTCGCTGATTGTTGTTGTCTGATCCGGATGGTTAGCCGCACAGGAAAATTTAAAGCATTCTCCACACCTGCTGAAAATGGAGCTGCGCCGAGATGAAAACTTCGATTCAATCCTTCTGGTCTTTTTACCTGGTTGCTTTTGGCTTGGCTTTTCTGTTCGACCAGCTTTTTTGGAAAAAACCGAATGGTATTTCATTTCTTCTATGGATAACCCTTGCAACAGCCGCCCTCTTGATTGTTGCCGTCGTTGAAAAAGTTCGCCCTGCCCGGCGTTCCAGTTTTTTAGCAGCCGTTATCATTGGGTTGGGGATAATGACTTTTGTTCGCCGTGAGGACTTGACACGCTTCTTGAGTACTCTTGTCGCGCTGGGGCTGCTGCTGCTCTTGGTTGCCACCCTGCGCACCGGTTATTGGACATCCTACCGTCTTGTTGACTACCTCAGCGCTTTTTTTAAGTGGTTGTGGGCAGCCTTCTCCCGCCCTTTCGGCCTGTTTAAAAAAACACCTTCGCTTGATCCGGAAGCCTCATCAACGAACAGTTCGCTTTCATCCTACAAGAAGATTATTCCAGTATTGAGCGGACTGGTGCTGGCTTTACCGATTCTCCTCCTCCTTACAGCTTTGCTCTCCTCTGCAGATCCAATCTTCAAAGACCAAATCCAAAATTTCTTCAACCTTTTCAATATTAAAAATTTGGGGGAATATCTTTTTCGGCTTTTTTATATTTTTATTTTCGGCATTCTCTTTCTGGGAACCCTGCTACACGCCATCTTGCCCAAAAAAGAGGAAGAAGCGCCCGACCCCAACAAACCGGCCCTGACACCCTTTCTGGGCTTCATCGAAGGCACGGTTGTGCTCCTATGCGTGAATTTTCTATTCTTGTTGTTTGTCGTCATTCAGTTCCGATACCTGTTCGGTGGCCACACCAATATCACCGCGACTGGTTATACCTTTTCTGAATATGCCCGGCGCGGTTTCTTTGAACTGGTAACCGTCGCCATCATCGCACTGCTGTTATACCTGGTTTTGGCTGCTGCCGTGAAGAACAATACCGTTTTCCGTTTGCACACTTTCACAGTCCTCGCGGTTTGGCTGGTTGCCCAAGTGCTTATCATGCTGGCATCTGCCTGGTTGCGGCTTCAACTCTACGAGGCCGCATACGGCTTCACCCGCTTGCGAATCTATACACATATCTTCATTCCCTGGCTGGCAATCTTGCTGACGGCGGCCATTGTACTTGAAATTCTCCATCGGCGCGGGCGCTTTGCTATTTCCCTGTTGGCTTGCCTGCTCGGCTTTGTTTTTTCCTTCGGCGTACTCAATGTGGACGGGCTGATCGTTCGGTTGAACGTACAACGCGCCCTTGTTGGGGAAGAATTGGATACCAATTACCTGGCGGAGCTTTCCAATGATGCCGTCCCAGCCATGGTGGAGCTTTTCACCAATACGGGTCTGCCTGCCAGAGTTCACGATCAACTTGCCGCCAGCTTGGCTTGTCGTGCTGCTGAAGCCATGGAAAATGACAGCCCAGCCTCCTGGACTGCCATTCACTATTCCGACCTGACCGCACGCAAACTATATTACCAGCAAAAAACCGCGCTGGCAGCTTACCCGGTTAGTTTCAATCCAAAACAACGGGCGTATTATGTTGAAGTGAGCGGAAAATCCCAACCCTGCCCTTATTCTTACATTTGGAACTGAAATTGAATCCGCCCGCCTTCGGTTCCTCCACCACCCGAGCTTTTTGAGAATTCTCTGAGCAAAAGGCTTTTTCAACGCGGTTTTCTTCACGATCCAGAAAACTTCACCCGGTAAGCAGTGATTATATTCTAGTGGTCGTTCCAAAGCTGATAAAAGGGGAGTTACAATGGATGTGAGACAGTCAGCCAACGGTCTCACATCCTACGAGCAAAGAGGCACAGCTAAATGTGCAGTTGCAAGTAAGAACAGTCTGCTCTTGAGGTTAGTCGCCTGATCGCATTGGCTGGAAATCACCTGCATTGTAGTCTGCGGTTAGCTGATTTAATGGCATAGACGACAAAAATTTATTATTGGTTTTTTACTCCCTGCCCCTCTTGTAATCCTATTTCAGGTAAAGGCCAACAAGATCCAGGTTTGAACCCATCGTAACGGTGAATACAAGGGTGCCATTTTCGTACTCTCCAACCAGGACAACTGTGGCATAATCCTCGCCTGTCGATTTGCTTTTCTGGCCCAATGTGGACACGGATTGATACTCAACAAATGATCCCGCGTCCATTAATTTTTGCCCCATCGCACCCTTCAATTGGTCCGAAGTAAGTTGATCTTCGAGATCATCCCTCAACTCGGCATTGACCAAATCGAAATCCTGGGTATTGATGAGTTCAACAACCTTCTTTCCACGTTCAATTACAGTGTTTTCATCATAACTTTCTGCAAGTTTTGTCGATGTACATCCGGAAAGGATGACCAAAAACAGCAGAACAAACAAGAGAATTCTATTTCGTTTCATGGTTTTATAACTCCTTGGTTAGTTCGGCGAACAAGAATATCAAATTGGAAAACAGAAAACTGCCTCAGTGGATCGGTGACTTGGTCAAGCAGTACAAAAGCCTTCGACCCTGGCTAACATCGTCAGTTATCGGTCACCTCGCTTTCTTTGCATTTCGTAAATTTCATTGGTGTGAACTTTAACCCGTTTACGATTTGCTCAATATCCGTATCAGCGAATCCCAGGCAGTGATGGACTGCAACAGCGTAAGGTAACGAATTCACCTTAATTTCATTTGCTGTGCTGTTTTCTGCTACCACTTGAAACAGCTTTTTTCCAACACCTTGTCTGTGATAGTTTTTATTCACAAAAAACATAGCGATGTGGTTCCCTAAGTTTCTTGTAGCAATTATTCCGATCAGGCGCTCACCGATATATGCTCCATACATTTCTAAGGTATCCAAGAATTTTTCGTTAAATAATGCTGTGTTTTTAAAAGTTTCCACACCTTCTGATAAATAATCAGGTGCTTCAAATTCCATAAAAACATCAAAAATCAAGCCAACCGCATCATCTCGTTTCTCTGGCTCTACTTTTTTTATCTCGCACTCAAAGCCTCTTGTTACATTATTGGTCATTGGTCTACTCTCTTCCTTTCTTTACATTAAATGTTTTCTCTCGGCTTTTCTCGAGTCAGCCAATAATCCTGTTTTTTGTTATCCACAAAAACCTCACCACAGAGAAAGATGAATATTAAAAAATGAGCTCATTACTAACAAACAGAAACCAGTATTTAAAAGGCAATGTGTCATCATGCTTAGATAAATATTATTTTTCCATCGCACAACGTAGGCCAAAGGATAGAAAGCCAGAATTCGCGTGAAAAATTGCCAGGGTGAAAAGAAATGGTATAAGGAGAAGAGCAGGACGTTAACCAGCGGCGCCCATCCTTTTAAGTACTCCATGCGCGGCAGCAAGTAACCACGAAAATACAACTCTTCTACGATTGGTCCCGCAAACCCATTAATTAGAAGAAATAGAATGAATGTTGTCACCAGAATAGACCGGCTGTAATCATCAGAATTCAACTGGTCAACTTGAAACCAATCTGGTAACCAATAAAAGAAGTTGGACATGATTACCAGGTCAAAATTCTTCAGCAGCGTAAAAACCAATATTGACCAGATCAACAAAATTGGAATAAGGGAAAAATAATCACTCTTTGGCAATGGTGTGCGGTTTAACACGATTCCTTCAAGGGAGAGCTTTTTGTTCCTCCTAAACCCCAGAAAAACGATCCATCCCAATTCAACCGGGATTAATATGATGAGGATGAGAACCAGAATCGCAAACAGCAGAGGGAGATGGTTTTGCCTCAGCCATGGGCCGAGAAAAACAAAGACAATGGTTATCAATATCCCTGGCAGCAAATGAAATAATACTGTCTGAAAGATCGTATGCTGCTTTACCTGTGTGTCCATCACGAGAGTCCTTTCGTTCGAATAATAGACCCTAAAAAAGAAGGGCAAAAACATATCCGGTTCCCACCATTAAGACATTACTGATACTGTGCATCAGCATGGGGTACACAATACTGTGGCTTTTCTGATATACAAAACCATTCAAGATACCCATGGTAAAAGCATAGAACAGTCCAAAGATATTCAATTCCAAAATTGAGAATGGCGGGATGGACCACTTGATATGGGCTGCTGCGAATAGTAGAGAAGCTAACACGACCTCCAATGTAATATTCTTGCTAACGTAAATGCTTTTTCCAAAGGAAAAAACGAGAAGCGTCACAGGTAAAGCACGGTACAGGATTTCTTCAGATGAGCCGCTTAACAAAAGCTGAAACCCAACATATCCGATGATATTCCGTGTAGTTAGTGGATAACTATATGTTATTGGTTGCTTGATGATTTCCATGAAAATGTGATACCCCAGAGCAATGACTGCGAAAGCGCCGGTAAATATGAATAAATACCGCAATCCTGTTTTTTTATCTCCAAGGTGAAACCCAAAATCAGCCTGAATCACCTTTTGGATGATCAAAATGATTGCCAAAGCAATCAGCATTTGCGTCAGATGATGAATAGACAATCTGGCGAATAGCCCATTGGGGTCAATTGATTCAAAGGAAAATAAATCTGCAGCAGCCCACCCAAGTTTTCCAGCAGAGAACTGGATAACAAACAAAAGAATCAATGTTAAAGAACTTAGTATTATGTTTACCGGATAAAGATTTCTGCTCTTAATCATGCTTATTTTTACTCCTTCCAAATTCATCTTTTTTGCTGTGCTTCATAAATTTCTTTCAGGTCTGATTTTTTCCCCCATTCCTTTTCGGTTATGGCATACAAATATTCATCGTGCCATTCCCCATCCCCGAGAACTACGCTGTCAATAAATTCTGCTTCACGGCGCATGCCCAGTTTCTCCATAATCCGAACACTTGAAATGTTCCGCGGATCACATGTTGCGATGATGCGGTGCATTCCGAGGGTGGTAAAGCCATAATTAATCAATGCTCGGGCGGCTTCACTGGCATAACCCCTGCCGCGATAGACTTCTTGAACCATCCAACCTATTTCCATGACCCTAAAACGATTGCTGATCTTGCTGAATGATAGTAGCCCAACCAGTTCGCCGGTTTCGATGAACTCAACGGCTACATCAGCAGGAATATCATCGTATTCTGGATAATTCTGTCCGCGTTCAATCAAGCTTCGAGCATCCCGCTCATTCATCGGTATCTCAGGTATATAGTGGTACGTTTCAGGTATTCCAGTAATAGCCAGAACAGCATTGAGATCGCTCATAAGTAAAGGGCGTATTATCAATCGTTTTGTATAAATGGGGGTTTTCATCTCTCTTTCTTATCTCCTTAATCGCACGATGCGCTTCCGGGACTGATGTCATCCCCTTTTTTCCTGATAGTTCATTTGTGACGGTAATGCTCTCTGATCAAAAAGTACCCATACAGCAAAGATAGTGAAGGCAAGAGAGCCGATGATACCTGCTGGGCTTGGTCCGAGGAGAGGTTTTGTTTCTTCAACAGCAAATAGAATTCCTATCCCGCCTAAACCATTCAAAACTGCATGACCAATGACTGCAGGCCAGATACTGCGGGATCGTAAAACGACCCAACTGAGAAAGCAGGATAGCCCAATGCAAAACCAGACCATTGCCAGCATGCCGAGTACAGGAAACCCTGCATAGTTAAGCCCATAATTGTGGCCCATTAAAATCACCGGCCAATGCCAGATGCCAACAACTGTCCCGGAAATGAGAATAGCCCGGCGGGTACCAATCGGAAGCAATTTTTGCAACAGGTATGCCCGCCAGCCAAATTCCTCACCAAAAGTGAATGGAGTATTAATTAAAACGCCAAGAAACATTCCCTGGAGAGCTTGTAATACAACAATTTTCCACGGATTGAGGGTTGCAACCCCCGTAGGGAGGATCTGGCGAATGCGAGCTAAAGATGGATCAAACTGAGCCGGAAAAAGACAATAGTAGGCAATCGCGCCACCCCAAATAAATAGAGGTACAAGCAGCCAGGTGGCCAGCCAATAACGCCAACCTGACCTGAAGTGTGGGCGTAGCCAGGTATTGTCCCATCCCTCGCGGGTAATGATACGAGTGAGAATGTTGGCAAGAGCTGGAGCAGACATGTAGACAGTTGCAATCAGAACTGTAGCCAAATTCAACCTCAATCCAGATACAATGATTTGGCTATTGGCGATGCCACCCGTTAGGGTAATGATCAGAGCCGTAAGCCAGGCAATGACGTAAGCAAGCAGGATGAAGATCCAAATATGGTGGTTCTCAAATTTGTTGCCCATCGCTTCTCCTTCAATACTCTAGAACTTCCAAATTGATCTTACTTATAGCGCGATACATTTCCGTTGAAAATTCGTTGAATAAACAATAAAAAAAATCGGTTTCTCAATAATGAGAGTTCATATAGGCCATTTCCCAAGTGGAAGGCAGCGTCGCCAGCTATTCTCTAATGGGTATATAATCTTATTAAGAAAGTCTCACGATAATAATTGGCACTATAAGAAATGTGACCCCACGAAGAGAACCGATGGAAGGAATCGAGGCGTATTGGCTGGGAATCCCCATAATCAAACGTGATAACTACGTTATTAATCTTGAAACCCGAAAAGCGGCCGCGTTACTGGCATATCTTGCTCTTTCTTCCCCAAGCCCATTAACGAGAGAAAACCTGGCGACAATGTTTTGGCCGGAATATGATCAGCAGCATGCATATGCCAACTTGCGCCGGTCTCTTTATTCAATTAATCGTGAATTGGGGCCTGATTTAATCATCGCCAATCGAGAAGATGTCATGGTCAATCCATCTTGCCTTTTCTGGCAGGATGTTAATGAATTTCATCTGCTTCTGACCAGCGTGAAGGCACACAATCATGAAAGCAGTGTTTGTGCAGAATGTATCGAAAATCTTGAAAAGACTGTTGACCTATATCGAGGAAGTTTTCTGGAAGGTTTGAATTTGCGGGATTCGCCAGAATTTGATCAATGGCAATACTTGCAGCGCGAAAGTTTTTTTCATGATCTGGCTTCATCCTTAGAGCAGTTGATTCATGCTTATGTTTTTTTAGGAGAATGGGAAAAAGGTATTAAAAAGGCACGTCATTGGGTCAGCCTGGATTACCTGAATGAAAATGCACAGCGAACACTCATAGAGACATATGCACAAGCCGGGCAACGAAGCGCAGCCTTGCATCAATTTAATGAGTACACACGGGTATTGAAGGATGAACTCGACCAACCGCCTGATGGTGAGGTGATGGCATTTTATCAAGAGATCCAGGCTGGGAATGCCAGGAAAAGAAAGGGGAAGCCAGTAGCTTCCGATACAACTTCTCACATTAATTTCAGCAAACAACCGCTTATTAAGATGAAATTATTCATTCCACGCCTGCATAAAGATTATGTGCCCCGCCCTCTCCTTCTTGAGAAACTGGCGCAGGGATTAAAAAAGCCCTTGATATTAATCAGCGCGCCTGCCGGGTACGGGAAAACCACGTTATTGGCTGAATGGATTAATTCCCTTCAGAAAACGAGTGCTCCAAAACCTTGGGCAATTTGCTGGTTTTCGTTGGATGCGGGTGACAACGACCCCATGCGATTTCTGACCTATCTGACGGCGGCTTTGGAAAAAGTTGATCTTAAATTACATGCTGAGATACAAGAAGTTATTCGTTCTTCTGATTCAATCTATCCTAATACACCATTGACAATGCTGCTCAACGATCTGCAAGACCAGGATCAATCAGTGTTATTGGTATTGGATGACTATCAATTTATAAATAACCCCACAATCCATGATGGAATTACCTTTCTTCTGGAACATTTACCTGACAATGTCCATATTGTAATAGCCACTCGTTCAGACCCACCACTTCCATTGTCACGGTTACGAGCTCGTGGCCAATTATCCGAAATCCGGGTAGAAGATTTACGGTTTACGTCTGTGGATATAACTATGTTTTTGAATCAGGTGTTTGGATTGGACCTTTCCCAAGAACAGGTAACAAAGCTTGAGAACCGCACTGAAGGGTGGGTTGCTGGATTGCAACTCGCAGCGGTTTCCATGCAAGGCCGGCGGGACATCCCCAAATTTATCGACGCCTTCTCGGGAAGCCACCGGTTCATTATGGATTACCTTGCTGAAGAGGCGCTAAGCCAGCAGCCATTAGAAATTCAAAGATACCTTCTGCAAACGTCTATTTTAGAGCGGTTGAATGATTCTTTATGTGATTTTGTACTGGATGTCAAAGCTAAAAACCATGTATCTGATCCTCAATTCCCACAAGAGTCATCACCAACTTCCGAGAAAAACAAAATCCGCCTGGCAACATTAGAAGACCTGGGATTATTTATCATCCCGCAAGATGACGAACGAATCTGGTACCGTTACCATCATCTCTTTGCAGATTTATTGCGAACCCGCCTCCAGAGCACTTTCTCCGGTTTGGTTCCTATACTTCATCAACGTGCTGCAATGTGGTTTGAGAAACACGGAGACGCAGAAGGATCGATTGATCATTCTTTAGCTGCTGAGGACTGGGAAAGTACAAGTCGGCTCATCGCGCGTTATATACCCGAATATCTTGAAAAAGGTCAGATGACAACCGTTATTAAATGGCTTGAACAATTCCCACAAAAGGAGTTATTCAAAAGTCCCAAACTGTGTATACAGGTGGCGGAGATGTATTCTCAGGGAGGAATGATTGATCAAATTGACCCGCTTCTTGACAAAGCTGAAGAATTGGTCTCTTTCAAGAAAAGTCAAGGAGAATCACAGGATAAATCTCTTGAAACGAAACTGTCAGCAGATGAGATCACGGTCATCCGGTCCATGGCTCCGATCCTTCGAGGGTTGAAAGCGGTTTGCTCCGGTCAACCGCAGTTAGCAATGGATATTACCCAGGTTGCATTGCAGGGCATTCCTGAAATGAACCCAAAGGAACTCGCCCTCCTTTTTTGGGTGCAGGGATGGGCACAACGCAGCCTTGGGAACCTGGATTTGGCTTTGAAATTGTTAACGAAAGGCACTGAATATGCCAACCAATCCGGAGCAATTTTACGCGACATCTGGACAGATCTTGGAAATGTGACACGCCTGGTTGGAAAATTAACTCCGGCGATTCATATCCTGGAAAACTCACTTCAAACTAATTTTGACGAGGATATTCAGAACCAGGGGAATTTATCGAGAGATGAATCTTTCCTTAGCTTTCTGTATTATGAGAGAAACAAGTTGGATCAAGCGTTTATATACGCGAAAAGAGCTCTAGCGCATACTCAATGGTGGCCGAGTCATAATATCATTGCAACGGCAAATGCAAGCCTGGCTCAAATCATGCTTGCAAGGAATGATTTCAAGGGGAGCTTATATGCCCTACAGAAAGCAGAGGAGGAACGGAAAAACCGGTTATTGACTCCTTTTGTCCATAGCCTGATAGATATAACCTGGGTGCAAGTTTGGCTAAAGCAGAAAAATTGGAAATTGCTGGATCAGTGGGAATACACTCAGATTTCAACCCTCGAATCCAAATCGATTAGCAATGAGAAGATCGATGAATACTTGGAGTTGCGATTAATTATGCTTGTTCGGTTGTGGATAGAAAAGACAAATCAAGATAAAAAGAAAGAGAGATATGAGACCTGTTTTTCTCTTTTAGAACGATTGGAAACAAACAGCCGTAATTCTGGACGAGGGAATTCACTAACGGTCATTTTGCTTTATAAGGCGATCGTTCTCTTTCATGAGGAAAGAAGGAGCGAGGCGTTCAAAGAGCTGGATGGCTGTTTCGCTATAGCAGAACCGGGCGACTATATGCGCATTTTTCTGGATATTGGAGAATCCAGCCAAGGGCTAATTTGCTCATATCTTCAACAGCCTGATGTTATACATAAAAAGTATGCATTGGAAATCCTGAACGAATTTCGCAATTCACAACTGGTAGAAAAACAAAAGGAAGCCTTACCTGAAACCTTGACTTCACGAGAAATGGATATTCTTCAGTTGCTTGTTGAAGGATGCTCAAACCGTGAAATGGCAGAACGTTTAATCCTTTCTGAAGGGACGATCAAGTTTCACGTTCACAATATTCTTGGTAAACTTAATGCGGCCAGCCGAACACAAGCAATCGCAAATGCCAGAGAACTCAATTTGATTTAAGCTGATTTTTCATCAGATAAAAGCCATCCCGTAACAGAAGGATGGCTTTTTAAATTTCAAAAACAAACCTGAACCTTATCTTAAGATAGACGACGAAAAAGTTGCATCTTGTTATTATCGTTTTATAAAACTAACCAGGAGTGGCAAATCGGCAAATGATAAGGTGTTGGTAAGTTTCCAGATCGACAAATTTCGATGATTTACTCTGACTCGTATTTGAAGAAAACTGGTTGGGTAATCGCACAGAACAATCAGACCAATAAATGACGTGAATGGAAAACCATATGGCATACAAACCTCATAACAATCTCGGTTCAGCTTATGAAATCAGGGTTAAAGACCACCTGGAAAAGCATTGGTCATCATATTTTAAAGGTTGTTCCATAGAGAACCTGGATAATGGAGAAGTTCGATTAACAACACCCAATATTGATCAGGCCGGATTACACGGAGTGCTCAACAAAATTCGTGATCTTAATCTTACGCTGCTTTCAGTAAGGCGCACACAAAACTAATGAAAAGGAAACCAGGATGTCAAAGGCCGTTACCCGACGTCAATTTCTCATCTATATGGCTGCAGGGATCGGAGTCACGACACTGACTTGCGCCGGTATTGGCGCCATTGCTTCTCGTCGCCCAATTGATATTCAATTTCGAAAAATGGCAATCAACCGGAATCCGATAAAACCTCTTGTGCTTGTAACCTATGCTTCCCGGGCTGGCTCGACGATGGAAATTGCCCGTACGATCGCCCAGGAGCTTGAGAAACGTCATTTTATCGTCGACATTTGTCCAATCAAACAAATAGATAGCCTAGAAGATTACTCTCATATCATTATGGGGAGCGCCATTCGCATGGGATCACCTCTTCCCGAAATCATCCAATTCATCAATGAACATCAAAGTGAATGCAGCAGAATTCCGCTCGCTTGTTTTGCTGTCCACCTCCAACATGACGGAGAAAACGAAGCCAGCCGAAAAGCGCGACTTGCCTGCCTGGATCCGATCCGGAAGCTGTTGCCCTTACAGCATGAAGTTTTTTTTACTGGTGTCTACGATCCTGATAAAGTTTCCTACATAGAACGACTAATGGGGAAGACGATGCATACTCCTGTCGGCGACTTCCGGAATTGGACAGCGATTAAAGATTGGAGTCAATCAATCTTCTAAATTACATCAGCTATCCAGAAAGAGGTGAAGGGAGTTTATCTGTGACACATGCTAAAGGACAAAAAATGGGAATTATCCGTAACATTTTATTTATCATTGCTGGTGGTTCAGTCGGGATTGTTTTTCTAGTCTGGGTGGGATTGAAAGTCCAACCAAAAGCTTTCCCCCCGTTCCCTGCACAAATTCAGTCTTCGAAAACCATATCACTACCTGCCGGGCTGCCGGCACCTGTGGAGCGTTTCTACAAAATTGTTTATGGCGAGGAGATTCCGGAGATCGAAACTATGGTGATCCTGGGACGAGGAACTCTCAAGCCATTTATGAACATCACCGTGCCAGCGCGGTTTGTTTTCGTGCACGATGCCGGCAAAGATTACCGCCATTATTTTGAAGCCACGATTTTTGGAATCCCTATCTTGAAGGTCAACGAGGGGTATATCGATGGCAGGAGTTACTTTGAAAGTCCAATGGCAAGTATTACCAATGACCCGAACAGCAACCAGGCCGCAAACTTGACCCTTTGGGCGGAGGCAATCTGGTTCCCTGCGATTTGGGTGACTGATTCACGCGTCCATTGGGAGGCGGTAGACGAGGACACAGCACTCCTGTATGTACCTTTTGAGAATGATGAGGAGAACTTCCTGGTGCGCTTCAACCCTAAGACAGGTTTGATCGATATGATGGAAACAATGCGCTACCGTGATACGGGAGAAGATCAGCCCAAAATCCTATGGATACTGCGAAACGAATATAGGCAGTCGTTAGCAGAAGGCAACCCTCTTTCAGTTGGCTCGGCGATGTGGTTGGACCAAGGCTCGCCGTGGGCTTACTTTGATGCGGAACAGATATTCCTCAATGTAGATGTAAGCATGTATATCCGCCAGAGTGGGTATTAGGTGATTTGCAGCGGGTCCAACCTTGAAAGGGATACTTCACAATGCTCAGTGGAAAGGAAAGGTGTATTTCAATCTTTGTATCTATTCCCATGCTGTTGGGAAATGATTGCGCTCCTGATTATTGCTTCCGTGATCGCCATTTATCTAGTATATCTATCTTTCGCGGTTGGCTGGGCGGATGCATAGTTAGACAGGAATGAAGCCGATGAGAACCACGTTGAGGGAGCTAGCAGACAACTATTTTTTCTGAGCAGGGAGTTTGGTTGAAGGTCAGCGATAATTACGACACGAGGGGAGGAACAAATAGAAAAAAGACGGGATTGTTTTTTTATGAATTGGAACTTTAAAAATAATTAGAAGAGGTGAAATGAAAACATTAATAATCATCATGTCAGGGTTATCCATTTTGGATTTACTCTTTGCATCCATCTTTGGCGCGTGGATTCACTCCAAGGGAAGTATCGTCGTGGATGGAACTAATCTGCTTGAGATTCACATCATCCAAGCAATGGGCGCTGTGGTCATTACGTTGGTCACTTTAGGGTTATTAATTTTCAGAAAAGAGAAGAAAAAGAAAATCATAATGATTATTACGTCTCTTCTTTGCATGGTCGGTCTGGCTCTTTCCTGGTTCAGCGGATGGTTTCTCTATAAACATAATGGCATAATTGCTGCCTCTGCTCGTCTATTTAATGTTCATGAAATTCAAGCAATATCCTCAGCTGGCCTGACAATTATTCTACTGGTATTTGTCATTCTTCGGGAAAAAATTAGAGGGAATAAAGCAGAACTGGAAAAACAGTATACTCCTCATCTGTAATTTTCTGAACAACGAATTAATAAAGTGGCGCAAAACCCACGACAAAATTCAATTATTGTACATCTAGCTAGGCGGCGATATAGACGGAGGAAAAAAGAATCAATTGATTGAAAGTCGGATAAGGACGGGTTCATGCTCTTATAGCAGGCATTACTTTATCTCAAGAAACACGGATTTGAGCGTCACCGTGAATGGGTTGAAGGAATTGGCCGTGATGCAGAGATTAGTGTGTACAGGTTAGCCCGCGAGAGAACAGATTATTTGCCGGTTCAGGAAATCCTCAGAGACCTAATTTTTCTCGTTACGAAAAGTTTGAACGACGCTGGGAGCGTGAAATGGATCAGATGAAACGCATGGCAGGTAACTGGGGCGAAGGAAGGTTGTACTATACCGGTATGGTTCAGGCTGTGCTGCTTGATAGATTAAGCCCCAGGGTGGCAATCACAGTTGTTTGAGCCTGGAGTTTGGTTGGAACATTTACTGACACAGGCGCTTTCAAAGACAGGTGGTTGGGAACAAGTGGTTAGTAGAGTCTATAACGGGCCCAGCGTGATTCAAACCTCGTCAACAAGAAAAATATAAATAACGAGAAGACGCTCTAGTTGTCGCAGTTCCCACACGGAAAACAGTGCTCGGGAAAAACCTCAGGAGTAATAAATATGGATATATCCGACACCAAGCAGCGAATAATCGCCTTGTTTGAACAACAAGTGAATTCTGACCGGAAGATTCATAATGCCCATCTTTTGGTTCACTCGGATTTAAACCAACTGCACTTGAACCTGGCTGGCGGGAGCGCAAAGACCTCCATAGATAACTCTGTACAGGTAGGACAACCCGTATTCATGGCTAGCGTTGGTAAATTGTTTACCGCCGTTCTAATCGGAATGTTGTGTGAACAAGGCATGCTCTCTTTTGAATACCGGATAATTGACATCCTCGACCCGAATTTGCTCTGCAGGCTACATGTTTACAAAGGCAAAGATTATACGGACCAGATCCGGTTAAAACATCTACTAAATCACACTTCCGGGCTGCCTGACTATTTTGAGGATAAGCCTTTAAAAGGAACAAGGATGATCGAGAAGATCCTTAATGAGCCTCAGCATTTATACCAGCCAAGGGAAGTTGTAATTTGGTCACGAGAGAATTTGAAACCAAAATTCTCGCCAGGAAAAGGATTCCATTACTCTGACACTGGATACCAATTGTTGGGGCTGGTGATCGAAGCTGCTACCGGCGTACCATTCCATGATGCGCTTAATCGTTTAATCTTTGAACCACTAGAAATGAAGCAGACATACCTGCTTGGTCACTCTCTGCCCAGTGAAACAAGCCCATACCCGATTGCGGGAGTGTATTTCGGGACCGCTGACATCATTGGTTACCGCTCTTTAGGTGTGGATTATGCGGGAGGAGGAATAACAGCGCCGCTGGAAGACCTGCTCAAATTCATGCAAGCACTGGCGCAAGGCAAATTATTAAGCGAACCGACTTTTTTAAAGATGGATGATTGTATTAGTTTTGCCCCTGGAATTGATTACGGATATGGCATGATAAAAATCCGCCCCGTACCGCTGCTCATGCCAGCTAAATATTCCTGTTGGGGTAATGCAGGATTAACCGGTGCTTTTATGTTTTACCACCCTGGTTTGGACACCGTCATGATTGGGAGCTTAAATCAATTCCGGTATCAAAAAAAGGGCATTCAATTCATGCTGCGAATAATTAACGCCCTTTATAAGGAGATGGCTTGATGTGTTTTGTCTACCTTCGAACTGAACGCTTTATCATTCGACAATGGAAAATTGAGGATGTCACTGACCTTTGGAAAATCATGTCAGATAGTCGGGTGCATCGTTGCATCGGTGATACTCCCTGGACAATAAAGCGCACAACTGAATATATCCAGTTCATGTTCGATCAAGATTTTTGCACCTTGGAACTTTTCCATGGAGCTTGTATTTCGATGGACAGCCAGACGCTTATTGGATTGATTGGCCTAAATCCTTACCAGCAAAAACAACCTGAGATTGAATGGCAATTTGGCGTGCCGTTTTGGGGAAAGGGATATGCTACCGAAATCGGCAGAGCTGTTATAACTAACGCCTTTTCCTTCACACACTTAGAAGCCATCTATGGCATGGTAAATCCCCTTAACCTGGGCTCGATACGTGTTATGGAGAAAATCGGAATGACATGCTTGGGATTACAGGATTTTCATGGTGAGCAGAATTTGTTCTATAAGATAGATTGAAGTAAGTAAAGACCTAAATTTATGAAAGATGATAACTCAAGTGAAGGAACTTAGTTGATTTTCCAAAAACGTAATCTGGCACTTTTTTATACCATCTTGTCAATCATATGCTTGATGATCCTGGGATTAAGCCTTCCAGAACTTCAATTTTTACCTGGTTTACCAATTCCTGGAACTGATTCAAGTCCTGCAAATAATCCAACGACGGTGCCAGAAACAAGTATTTACAGAATCTCATCACAATGGATATTTCAAATTGGTTTGGCAGTGGGAAGCATCCTGTTATTCATATTAATAATCACCGCACTCCTTAAAAAGGTAAACTTTAAACAGGTTAGTCTGTTAGTAGGTACTTTGGCTATCTTTTTTGCTCTCTCCAGTTTGCTTCCTCAATTGTCACCCAACCAGCCTGGAACTTTTCCTGTAGATACAACTCTCCCGGAACATCCACAGTCGGAATATCAGGTCGCTCCGATTGGAGATCCTCCAGTCAGCCTGTTTATCTGGGTGAAGGTTGGACTGGTGTTAGCAAGCATGATGCTTCTCGGCTGGCTGGTTGCTCATGCTTTTCGACGAAACCAAAAAGACAATAAACTGGCTGCTGAAACGGAGTCTGCCATTCAGGCAATAACAAGCGGGGGGAATTTAGGCGGGGTTATCATAAAGTGTTACGTAAACATGGAAAAAGTTGTTTCGCAAGAACGAGGTATTGACCGAGACCAATCCATGACACCGCATGAATTTGAGACTCATCTCACAAATAAAGGAATCCCGACGGTACCTATTCGACGATTAACGACCTTGTTTGAAAAAGCGCGGTACGGAAAACAATGCTTAACTGAACAAGATGAGCTCGATGCGCTGAGAAGTCTATCTGCTATCTGGGACGTTTGCCAGCTAGGTAGAGGAAGAGGCCAATGAAAAAGCAGCTTAAATTATTCCTTGTGTTTGCGACACTTGTATTATTTGGAGTATTTGCTTGGCGAACAGAGATCGTCCACACTTATGTGATTGACCCCACTGCCCGCATCTTGTGGTTGTTTTACAGAACTTTGCGATCTATTGATCAGGAGATTTACTGGTTTTTGCTAATTTTTTCTGTATTACTCTTGATCTTTCGTGTATTACCTGAAAGCAAAGAATTCTCGACTAGACCCGCTTATGAAAATCCTAATCAAAATCAAGATCGAATATTATTTTGGGAAACCCTGATTAATGCTGCGGAAACAGACCAATATGATCGTTTGAGATTACAACGCAGTTTACAAACCTTGTCCCAATCAATTGGGGACATCTCTTGTAATAATGAAGACAGTATTATTCACCTGCCCCTAATTAAGACGGGTTTTCGAAGATGGATTCAACAAACAAGTTATTCAATGCCGATACCTCGGTTCGTCCAACGAAAGAAGACACAAAGTGATACGGAGTTGGAAAAAAGTATCGCTCAAACCTTGAATGCAATGGAAAGGCAAATAGAGATTAACCATGACTAAAACACAATCGATGCTGCCACAGGCTGAAGCTTTTGCCGAAAATTCCGCACAAATCATAAATGAGGTGGAGAAAGCCGTAATCGGGAAACGTGAAATTCTGATGAAACTTCTCGCAGCTTTTTTGTGCTCTGGCGGGCACGTGTTACTGGAAGACAACCCCGGTCTTGCAAAAACACTCGTTGCAAACAGTTTTGCAACCACATTAGGTCTGAAATTTAAACGTGTTCAATTCACTCCTGATCTTCTACCTGGAGATATTACTGGCGGATTTATCTTTGACTCTAGCAATAGTACTTTTGTTTTGCGAAAAGGACCGCTTTTTTCAAATATTATCCTTGGCGATGAAATTAATCGTGCATCTCCAAAAACGCAATCTGCTCTTCTTGAAGCCATGCAGGAATTCCAGGTGACTCTAGAAGGCGATAGTTTTAAGTTACCTGAACCATTCATCGTTATCGCCACCCAAAATCCCATTGAGTATGAAGGAACTTTTCCACTACCTGAAGCTCAACTGGACCGGTTCTTGATTCGCCTTTCCATTGGCTACCCTGACCTTGAAGATGAGCAACAAATTCTTGCCCAACGGAATGAGAGAAAAAGAGATACATTTGAACTAAACTCTGTAATCACCGATGTAGCTTTTCAGGACATGCGTCGTTACGTAGAAAGTGTTTACATAAACTCTGACATTCAAAGATATATTTGTCAATTGGTTGCCAAGACCCGCCATCATAAAATGATTGATCTCGGTGCCAGCCCCAGAGGATCATTGGCGTTGCTCAAGGTTTCGAAGGCGTGGGCAGCCATCCAGGGGAGAAATTTTGTTCTTCCAGATGACGTAAAGACTTTTGCCCATTGTGCATTGAGTCATCGAATTATCCTTGATCCGAATCTGTGGGGATCTAAAAAAACCGTCCACGACATTATCGATGAAGTGATCCAATCCGTACCAATACCTGTGGCACCGTCAGAATGACCAACAAATTACGTTTGATACTCTTTATTATTCTCGGCCTGATACTGACTGCAATGGCAAGCAGGAATGCAGCCTTGGTTTGGATGGCATTGCCCTTTCTTTTATACATTCTCACGGGTTTGTTGTCGATTCCCAGAGGAATTTGCCTAAGTGCGCATCGAATAATTAGCCATCACTGGTGCAAAGCAGGCACACTTATTACTATGACTTTGGTTGTTGAGAACAATGGAGGGAATATACCATCTTTACTAGTCCATGAATCTATCAATCCACAAATCCATGTCATCAACAAATCTGGCGAAAAGTGGGTTGATTTGCCATCCCAAGGAAAAATCGAAATCATTTATACTTTTCAAGCACCGAGAGGGAAATACTATTGGGAAAAAATCCAAATTTCTGTTAGCGATTCATTATGTTTATTTGAGCAAAAAATTGAACTACCAGCTGAAGGTGAAGTCGTTGTATTGCCCGATGAAATGAATGAAAAACAATTTAAATTAAATCCCAAATGCACCCTTACATCTCCTGGTCTATACCAATCAAATCAGCCAGGGTCAGGAGCCAATTTCTTGGGAGTAAGGGAGTACAATCCGGGTGATCCTTTACGTAGTATCTACTGGCGTCTCTCTGCACGCCATCCAAAGCAATTATTCAGTAAGGAGTTCGAGAGAGAAGAGATGGCGGATGTCGGCTTGATCGTGGATGGCAGCGCTACAATGAATATTAAATTTGGAAAAGAGGAATTGTTTGATTCGTCGGTTCAGCTAGCCTCTATCATTGCTAGAAGCATCATTCGCGGAGGGAATCGTCTTTCCTTGCTGGTATTGGGTGATCGGGTGTTACGAGTTTTCCCGGGAACCGGGAAACAACAATTAGCACGTGTCCTCAATCAACTGGCCGCGTGCAAACCCGGAGAAAACGTAACGCTTAATACGATTAACTACCTGCCGGTGAAATTGTTCCCCAGTAATGCACTAATAATTTTAATAAGTCCTTTAAGTGAAAGAGATATTCCCGCGATCACTCGGCTACTCGCAAACGGATATCAAGTGAGTTTGATCAGTCCAGACCCCGTAAAATTTGTAAGTAGACCTTCAAGCCATCCACTGGCTGTACGAACTGCTACATTAGAACGAACTGCTCTGCTTTGGAAAATCCGAAAAATGGGCGTGGAAGTCCATGATTGGCCAATGGTCAACTCTGGTTTATTTTTCTTGGAAAATGACGATAGAAAAACTGACTTTAAGCCAAGATTGAAACAGAATCATCAAGGTACAGAATTTTTTGACCGATGGTGGTTAATGGCTATGGTCCCGATTCTGCTTATTTGTGCTACGACGGTTGGGATATTGATAGGATTATCTCAGGAGGTGATGATAGCTGGTACTGTCTTGGCAATGGTTATTAAGGAAATAATGGAAGTAAGTTGGTCACGTTATGACAGAATCGATTTAACTACACTTAATAAACATACGTGGACACAGATCAAACCCGTAGTTTTATCAATGGGAATTGGTCTTATGCTGTCCATAGTGGGCCTTCAGATTCAATTATCACTTGCATTTGGAATTGTTGTCTTAGCAGTATTGCTCCTGCTTTTCAGTCTTAATCGCTTCTATCTGCTTTTACTTGGTTAAGAACTTTTATAATGACCTACATAAAATAATCTGCACTGATCGATAAGAATAATTTATTCAGGCAATCAAGGAACGAACAGTTGAATATATTCGGTTTATGCTGGATCGAAATTATTACACTCTCGATCTATTCTATGGAGCTTGCTTAGATTCAATTAGCAAGTGCAACTTTGAAGGTTGAAAGAGGTAAGCTGTAGTAGGATAAACTTCTCAAAGCCGCCAAGTCAAAGTCGCGCTTATCACTGGGGCTGACAGGGGCATTGGCAAAGGCATTGCTTTGCGCCTAGCCTCACATGGCGCTGATGTTGCTATAAATGATTTGAATGCAGAAAGTGCCGAAAAAACCGCTCAAGAAGTACGGGCACTTGGACGAAAATCACTCACACTTCCGGCAGACATTTCAAAAACTTCTGAAATCGACCGAATTTTTGATGTGCTGGTGAAGAACTTTAACAGGCTCGATATTCTTGTCAACAATGCCGGTATTTCCATGTACCGTCCCATTCTTGAGTGTTCAGAAGAGGACTATGATCGGCATATGGATATCATGACAAAAGCTACTTTCTGGTGCATGAAAAGAGCTGCTCCGATCATGATGAAACAGAAATGGGGCCGGATTGTTAACCTCGGCTCATATGTAGCTCAATTAAATTGCACTACTAAAAACTTTGGACCGTATTGTGCTGCAAAATTCGGAATCATCGGTTTGACCCAAGTCGCTGCCCAGGAATTTGCCCCACATATCCTGGTAAATGCCGTCGGGCCTGGAGATGTTGCTACGGAAATGATGGAAATTGAATGGGTGCAAGAAGGCGAAATGCGTGGCATGCCCGCTGCAGATGTAAAAGAGCTCTACAGAAAACGGCTGCTGCTTGAAAAATTTGAAACCCCGGACGACATTGCCAAGGTCGTGGCATTCTTATGTTCGCCTTTGGCAGACCAGATCACCGGGTCTCACATTGTCGCCGGCGGCGGCTTACCCTATACCGTAAAATGATGGATTAAAAATCGTCCCATTCTTCCGGGTTGAAGCGCCGGATACGCTTGGTCGCGCCGCGTCTCTTTTTAGCGCCCACTCGCGCAGCCTTGGCTGTCAGACTTGGGCGGGTTGCTTTACGAATGTTGGGTTTCTCCAGCGCCTCACGGATTAGAACGACCAATCGTTGCGTTGCATCAAAACGGTTCTGCTCCTGTGTCCGGTAGCGTTTGGCTTCGATAATCAGGATGCCATCCTCAGTAACGCGATTGCCGGCCAGTTTGACCAGGCGCTCTTTGACCTCCAATTCAAGTGAGGGCGAATTGCGAATATCAAAACGAAGTTGAACAGAAGAGGCAACTTTATTCACGTTTTGGCCTCCAGGGCCGGACGCGCGAATAAAGTCGTATTGAATCTCATTTTCCTCAATTTTTACGGAAGGTGTCACTTCAATCATGTTTTAAGTGCAATAGAGGGTTCAAAGACACTGATTATCGGGAAACCGGTGGGCAGGCGTGGGGTTGCCGTCAAGTATCAAGGAACTGAATTTGGTACGATGATGGTGGTTAACACGCACAAACATTCTTTCTCCTCCTTGTTTGGGAGCCAGGTAGGGCAACCTGGCTCTCGCGGTCTTATTTGCTCACTCCTCCCGTTTCTTGGCTTCCGGTCTGCAGAAACGGGAGAGTGAATTTAAAAGGGTCAACGCAAGAGAAAACCAAGCAGGGTAAGAACAGCGGCAGTACCCAGCACGGCAGCCAGGGTATTTTCTCCAGCGAGGTAAAGTTGAACGGCGCCCAACAGAAACGCAGCAAAAAATACCGCAACAGCCAACCGCCGCACGGCACGACCTAACCGGCCAACCTCATGGCGCAGTTCGCTCGAACGCACCTCCAGTCGCCCTTCTTCCATGCGTGCGAGAAGGCTATCCACTCGGCGCGGCAACCCTGCCAACAAACGGACTGTCGCAGTGGCTTCAGTTAACCCGTAACGCCAAACCCCACCCCTTTCCTCATTGATCAAGCGCGTGGCATAGGGCATCACCCCCTGCCAGACGTTGAAATTCGCGTCCAGACCGGTACAAATGCCCGAAAGAATTCCCAGGCAGCGCCCAAGCAGGATGAAATTCTGTGGAATCTGAAAAGGCATTTCATACAACAAATCGCCGAACTCCCGCGCGAAAGCGGCAATTTCGGCATGCCCCATATCCACCAGTTCAGTGGTGGTTTTCCCCCAGAAACGCCGGAAAGCCTGTTGGTTGGCTTGTGCGAGTAACTCCAAATCCGCACCAGGCAGCAACACCCCCAGCATCTGGTAGGCTTTGACAACCCGTGCGCCATCCTGCACACCAACGGCGATCAACAGTTCACGCATCCCAGCCAGAACGCCAGGGGAAATTTTTCCAGTCATGCCAAAATCCACAAAGACCAGCCGCCAAGGGGTTGTTCCATCTTCGCTCTTCGGCTCCGGAAGGACAAACAAGTTGCCCGGGTGCGGGTCGGCGTGGAAAAATGAGTCCTCAAATATCTGTTGGAGGTAGGCATCAAGCAGACGGTTAGCCACCTCGGCACGGGAGATACCAGCCGCTTCGATGGCAGCGTAGTCGGTGATCTTGATCGCCTGAACATCTTCCAGTGTAAGCACGCGGCGTGTAGTATGACTCCAGTACACATGTGGGACACGTACATCAGGGCGCTCGGAGAAGTTGGCAGCAAAAACTTCGGCGTTCTTACCCTCATTGAGGTAATCAATCTCTTCGGACAGCGACTGGCTGAACTCCTCCAGAAGCAGGGAAACATTCATGCGTTTACGGATAGGGGGATATTTTTGTACCCAGCCGGCGACCACACGCAAAGCGGAGAGATCCGTAGAGACAATCCGCTCAATATCAGGTCGTTGAACTTTGACAACAACCGGTGGGGTTTCGCTTTCCCCGGGGCTGGAGCAGGTACGGGCGCGGTGCACCTGTCCGATCGAAGCCGCCGCGACAGGAGTTTCCTCAAACCAGCAGTACATATCTTCCAGAGGAAGGCCAAACTCGTGCTCAATAATCTGGCGTATATCGTCCAACGCCTCAGGCAGCACCTCATCTTGCAAGCCGGATAGCTCATCGGTAACTTCGCGCGGTAACACGTCCAGGCGGGCGGAAAGAAACTGCCCGGCTTTAATCATCACGCCGCCGAGTTGAATGGCCAGCAAACGAAAACCGGCCGCGTACTTTTTAAGGCGTGCCGGTCGTGTACGCCGTGAAAGACGCGCCAAGCCCAGGCGCGGCAGAACGATATCCCAGAAAATCAGTACAAGAAGGATGCGGCCAAAAAACCACAGAATACGACGATACCGCGAGCGCAGCATAAAGGGGATTATATCATCCGGCCATGAAACAACTTGCCGCAGCCCAATCCACACTGGTGCCATCCACCTCCGGCAAAACTGATCACGCGCCGAGCGTCCCCACCTCCTTAAGTTGCCAGTCGTGCCAGAGAAAAACCATATCTTCTATGCTGAAAACAGTATCCTTATTGGGTGCAGCAGCAGGGTTGTACAAAACATCTTTACCAGCTTCATGATCCAGTGCCTGGAAACCAGGCGGGGTGGGTAACCGCACCCCCATCAAGCATGTGAGTCCAACCTCCAGCGCCGCCACCCGCACATTCCTCGCTGGGAATATCCATTAATCAAAAGATTGGTTTCTATGCACCCCACCCCCCCCTGTCGTGCACAGCAAAATCTCTTGCAAATCAATATGTGACTACAAGATCAGCCGGGACGGCAGCAAGTTCTTAAGCCGGTCTGCCAGCACACGGCCCCGGCCCAGGTAAGTTCCTGCCTCATCTTCCACCAGGGCAATCTTTCCCGGCAGGTTTTGGGGGGCAGTTTGGCCGTGCAAGTCTTCTCCGCGCAGCCAAGCCGGCACGCGCTCTTGTGGAATGCAGAGACGTCCGGCGGGGCAGTTTTTCTCAAAACGAGCCGCCCACTCATGGGAAAGCGCAAAACCTGCCGGGGTAAATTCCCCAATGGAGAGACCAGCAGTGACAAACGGCAGTCCGGAAAATTGAAGGAGCAGGCGGTGGGGAAGGGTAAAGAGAGCGTCGCCGCGCCGGTAAAGAACCCAATGGAATCGCTCCAACAGGGTTAATAAATCGAAACCATAGCCGTCCAATAGCCGCCCGGCAAGTGAGGTCTGCTCGGATGAGGGCAATTTAATCAGACCAGCATCCGACAGAGAGCGGACAGGCGGTGTGAAGTTGTGGGTATCAAACGGAGCTGTTTTAACCAGCAGTGCCGCAAAAAATCCGGCTGTACCAAAAATGTGCGGCCACAAACGCACCGCCCCACTCACCTGCGGGGAAAAGGTTTGCCCATTGGCGGACTGTAATGCCGGTGCAGGGCGCGGCAGCCGCTCAGAAAGGTCAATTATTTTAAACGCGTCACGATGGCGCTGCAACACACTTTCCAGTACCCCTTCATTCTCTTCGGGTGTGAGGGTGCACGTCGAATAAACCACTTGTCCGCCAATGCTCGCTGCACGCAATGCACTTTCCAACAAGCGCACCTGACGCGCCGCCAGGCTGTCACGCTCACGCGAGGTAATAGGGCGCATGGGATGATTTTCGGTAGTGCGCAGTCCCTGCATGGAGCATGGGGCATCAAGCAGAACACGGTCGAAAGTCCCCGGATACCACTCGCCAAAATGTTCGCCGGGAAAACTGGTTACGGCAACACCCACTGCACCCCAGCTTTGCAAAACAAGCCGCAGCGCTGTAATCCGGCTTTTGCTGGAGTCGTTGGCAATAACCAGCCCGCGATCGCTGCTGCGATCTATCAGATGGGTGGTCTTACCGCCCGGCGATGCGGCCATATCGAGGATAAGCGGGAAGGGACAATCCACCCAATTAAACAATTCGGGAGGCAGCATCGAGGCGGCGTCTTGAATATAGTACTGACCAAGACGGTGCTCAATCGTCCGGCTGACAGCGTTGCGCGCCTGCCTGACCCACCAGCCCGTCGGGCAGAAAGGCACTCCTTCAACCTGCCAGCCATATTTTTTTGAAAGGGCTTGTATCGCAGCATCCCCTGGTTCCGTCTTGAGCAGGTTCAGTCGCAGGGAGGGATGGAGCGGGCGTTCCAGTTCCATCAACAAACGCGAAAAATCGCCGGGGCTTAAGAACGACCGGAAGTCCTCCAGCACAGCTTCAAGGAGCGGAGGGCCAGAGAGTGCAGCATGTTTACGTTTTCGTTTCATCGCTCTTTTCAATACAAAAAACCATTTCAGAACCGATTACCAACTCCGTTACCGGCCAGGGCAGCCCCCGCAGCACACCGTACATCAGCCGGTGCTGGCGTTCAAGCAGGTTGTGGTGGCCTCCCAGGCTGACCGACGGCAGTGATACAACCAGCCAACGCGCCCGCACGCCCTGCCACAGGGCGTGGTTTCCGCCGCGCTGGCGCTGTTCCAGCCGGTGTGCCTCTTTGAAGAAAAAAGCAACATCCGCATATTGGGAGGATGGGCCGGCCAGGACATCACGTTGTTCAGCCAGAGGTTCAAGCCCTTGCAACTGGAAATACTGGTTGATCAAATCAACGCGCGGCCGGTGAATATCGTAAGCAAAATAACGGGTGGAGAGCGGCAGGTTCATCCACGGAAAAGCCAGGGGGTTTAAGCCGCAAGCCAGATCGAGGATGGAAAACGGGCGTCCTGTAACGGCAAAAAGTGCGGCGTAAAATTGTTCCAGATAGGGCAAACGCTCCCGGGTGGAAGCGTGTGTCCCCAACAGTTGGACACAAACCTCTTTCAGCGCGGCAGGACCGCCGGAGGCGAACGCGCCTTCCAATTGCCGCGTCGCCTGTGCATAATCGGGATCGCCCAGATAGGGTGCGACTATCATATGCAGCTTGCGGCGCGCCTGTTTCCTTGCTTCCTTGAGTGAAAAGCCTGCATCCAACTCGCGCGTCAGCAGGTCGCGCAGCAAGTCACCCGGCAACTGCAATGCCTCATATTTGCGTGAGGTTCGAATTTCTTCCATAAAGTCAGCGAGGGGATCCGGCATGGATTTCACCTGCTGATAAGAAAAGCCAGTTCGTTCGAAAATATAAAACGCTGGATACGCCAGTTCTTCCCTGCAACCAAATCATGGAAGTGCGCTTCGTAATTTTGAAGCATGCCTTTCGAGCGGCCGCCCAGGCTCCGGACAGGGAACGAGACCAAAAGGTGATCGGCAGGGATCTCATTCAACAGGTGTGCCGCGATTTCTTTGTCCAATTGCTCCAGGCAAGGGATGGTTTTCAACAAGAAGGCGAGTTGCGCCGGACAAGCCGGTGTTTCCGCCGTCAAATCGCAGGAAAAAACCTGACCGGCGCGCTGGATATGCGACTGAAAAGCCCTTACCAACTCAAGCATATCCGCATAAATATCACAGGCGTGATACACCGCATCAGGAGCTAAAGGCATCCAAGGTTGGGCAAGCGGGTTCAGCCCACAAGCCAGGTCTAACACTGAATGGATGGGCGCAAGCGGGCGCAAAATAGTCTCAAAAAAAGAGGGCAGGTCTTTCAGGCGCTCGCGTGTAGAGGCGTGGTGCTGCATGGCGGTCAAACAAAAGGCTTGCAGTTTTGGATCATCCAGCCCGGCAGGCAAGTCCGGCAATTCTGCAAACCAGCGCCCGACCGGAAAGAATAATTCGAGGTAAGCGCCGCCTACCTGATGCAGTTTGCTGCGGACAGCCTTGACCGCCTCTTTAGCATTGCGTCCGTGCGCCAATTCTGCAGCCGCCAGCCTGTGCACCAAATCAGAGTGGACATGGCGGTAGCGCTCTCCTTTTTGAACAGCCTCAACGATCTGGTTGACCATATCCGAGTCGGCAGGCATCAGCGAGCCTCCCGGGCAAGCTGAGCAGTGAGCATAGTCATGAAGCGCAGGTTGTGCAAGGTCGCGAGGCGTGGAAAGAGGCTGTCGTTCATCTTAAAGAGATGGCGCAAATAGCCTAGCGAATAGCGGCTGCAAACCGGGCAGTCGCAGTTGGGCGAAATCGGGCGGTTAGAGCGGATGTAGCGCTCATCCTCAATGTAAATATAGCGCAGCCATTTTCCACCGAGGGTGGCAGGCTGGTTTTCCAGGCTTTCGGCGAAGGCGTATAAGCGCGCGTGACGGGCGTCGCGGGTGGGCATGGCACTGTCGAACAACGCATACCCCAAGTGATAACACGCCGCCACATTGTAGGGATGCCCAACTCCGAGCGCGTGCATGGGGAAGTGTGTGGGAATCAGTTCACGTGTGTATCCCAGAATGTCCTCCAACAGGTTGCCCTCCTGATCAAGCGGCCAGCCGCCGTACCCAAACCCGTCAAAGCCAATTTCAAGCAAACTTTCGGCGCAGGCTTTCCGCAGCGCCCGCAAGCCGCCGCCCTGTACAACAGCAAACAGTTTGGGAGTCTCACCAGGTGCCAGCTTTTTTTGCTCCACCAGGCGCTCAAATTCCGCCTTACCGCGCTTCGCCCAGGCAATGGTACGCCGGACGGCAGCTTCTTGTTCAGAAGCGGGCGCATCCACATGTGTGCAGTCATCCAGGCAAATGACAACGTCAGAGCCATACCCAACCTGGAGTTGGATGCTTTTCTCCGGTGTAAGTTGAAATTTACGAGGCGCCCCTTCCGGTTGAAAGCTCAGCCCGCGCTCGGAAAGCGAGCCGAACTTTGGGTTGAGATGAATGAGGGAATACGCCTGAAAGCCACCTGAATCAGTGAAAATCGGGCGCGACCAGCCGCTCATGCAATGCAGCCCACCAAGCGACTGGATGGCGGTTGTGCCGGGTTTCTGCATCAAGTGAAAGGTATTCATCACCAATGCCTGCACCCGGCAATTTACAAGGTCAATGGCGTCCACCGCGCGCACCATGCCATAAGTAGCATCCGGCAGGAACGCCGGAAGTTCCAAATTGCCATGCGCCAGTTGCAAAGAAGATAAGGAAGTGTTCACTGTTTGATTATCTCTCATGCAGCCCCAGCCCGCAAGCACCCGGTTAGTTGCTTCCTGTCTTTCAGATGCTGCTCAACTGCACAAGCGTGCGGAACAAATTGTAGGCCGCGAGGGCATCGGAAGCGGGCGCCTGCACTTTGCGCCCATCCAGACGGATAGCGCCGGGCATCTTCATCGCGCTGTCCGCTTGCGAAGACAAACTAAACTCAATGGTTACTCGCATCGGAGATGTGAGCAGAAAAGGTTGTGGCCCCCCACCTCTTTTAAATCTTCGCAACGCTTCTTCAGCACCCTTACGAAGGCGCTCCCAAGATTCTGACAGCGGCAGACACTCAGCAGAAAAATAGCTGGTAGCATACTTGACTACGACAGTTTCAACTCCAGGTATCAGCGCACTGACTTCTTCCGCCAGCCCCTGATCGCCCGAAACCAGCAAAAGGGGTGCTCCAAAATAACCGCACACCGCAGCATTGATGCCGCTCTCGCCGACGAGAAACTCATTCAACCATACGTTAAGAATGTGGGGATCCCAGGTATGGCTCAAAACCGCCAGCGGATGCCCGGCACGGCCGTGATAACCAACAAACATAGCCGCATCAATATCGTCGCCCGCACCTTGAACCATAGCCAATGGAGCCGCGTTGCCGGTGTGCAGGCGGACACGCGGGTCAAGTTCTTCAAGCAAGATGTTATATCCGTTATTATGACCATCGGCAACAATAACCTCATCCGCGCCGCCGCGCAAAGCGCCCTCCACCACGGCATTGACATCCCCGGTCATGATTTTGCGGGAACGCACATATTCCGAATGGGAAGGCCTGACTTGATCCCAGTTGACCACCCCTGAAATCCCCTCCATATCTGTTGCAATTAACAATTTCATACTGCCTGCTCCTGCGCCGTGTGGTTTGGAATATCCAGCCGAAGTATACACCCCTTATTCTTTCTCTGTCATTGGCACTGCTTTATGGCCCTGACGAAAAGTGCATCAAGGTGTTCCACAGTGGGGGGAACTCTCTGCCCCCGGACATCCATCTTTTTAACAGCTTTGGGGTGGTCTCGGATATGACAGTGAAAACAAAAGAGGATGAGGGTACAATAGCTTATCCTGTCGGAACAGTTTCAAAAAACATAAAACGCCGGCGGTCATCGTTTAAAGAGGAGACGTCTTTTTACTCAGGAGCAGGCTTGAAAATAACCGCTTACCGCTACCCCGATGAAAAAGCAATCTTGTACGGCACGCTTCTGCCGATTATGTTTGTCTTGTTACTGGCTTCCGCAGTCTCTTTGTGCACCGTGCCTCTGCTGACTGGGCTGGTTTTGCTCATCACCTATTCGGCGGCGCGTTCACACCACGAGGAACTGAAGCGCCATGCACAACGAGTGACGCCGCAAACCATGCCAAAGGCAGCCGCGCTGGTGAACGCGTGCGCCCGGCGGCTGCAACCCGGTCCCGTGGATGTTTTTGTTGTCCGCAGTCAAAAACTGAACGCCTACACCTTTGGCATAGACAGCCCCAAAGCCCTTGTTTTATATGAGCCTTTATTGCGCATCATGGACGCGGATGAGCTGCGTTTCATCATCGGCCACGAGATGGGACATGTCGCCTTGGGGCACACTTGGCTGAACAGCTTGATCGGCGGCCTGGCAGGTGTGCCAACCTCGCTGGGTGCGGCGGTGGTTGTTTCACTGATATTTCGAAGTTGGAACCGTGCCTGCGAATATTCCGCCGACCGCGCCGGGCTGCTGGCATGCGGCAACATCACCAAAGCCATTACTGCACTGGTCAAACTGGTCAACCACAACGCGGATACGCCCGAAGAGATTGAAGAGACCTTACGCCTCATTGACATGGAAGATGACCGCTGGGAAAACCGGCTGAGCGAAATACTGATGACACATCCAATGAGCATCAAGCGCATCGAAAAGCTGCGCAACTACACCGCCTCAGCGGAATACCAAAAGATTCGAGCGCGCATGGACGCAGCCTGAACGATTTTCACTCTTCCTTCAGACCTGGAAACAGACTTTCTTTCAATTTCTTGCGAGGGCAAAGGCGCTCTCGCCTCTATTCCGGAGAACTCATTCAGATTCCGCCGTGGGAACCGGAGTCATCGTGCCTTCCAAGGGCGGCGGGTAAAAGTACACAGCCCAGTTGCCGGAGCCGGGCTGTTTTTTGGTGATCAAATCGCGATAAACTTCCGAATCAACCGTTTCGCCGTAAGCGGTATGCTGTGGGACGATCTCAACCCACGTCTTGCCAGGGTGCAGGGGAATAGGGTTGCCCTCCCGGTCCACAAAACGAATCGGACGAAAACGCCCGGTGGAACGCTCGTAAGTTTCATTCCCGGTGGACCAGAAAATCTCATACATTTTCCCATCTCGAAAGAGTAAAGCTGGTGCGCGGGTGATGTAGAGCAAATCAATATTGAAATAAGCCGCATCGTAATAATGGTAATCCGCAAAGATGACCGCAATATTTTCAAACGCCAGGGGGCGATCTGTCAACTGATCAAGTGAGGGAATAAAGGTCATCCCATCGCTCTGATCCTGCGAGCGCAGATAAGCCCCCTGCGCCGGGTCATAATGCCAGAATACCTGGTTCGTGTGATGAAAGGGAATCCACAGCCGTCTGCCCTCCGTTCCGCCAGGAGGGGGCATGGAATCAAACCGCAAACCGAACAGGCGCGGTGTGCCCAGTTCACCCTGAAAATCTTTTGCAAGCTGCTTTAGGTCATGCACAGTAACACGAGCCGTGTTGACATCCTCCGCCTTTGTGTCGCCATGAATAATGTAATACTCATCCAAAAACTGCAAAACACGGTCTGAAGCGGAAGCAAAAACGAGAAAACCCTTGTACAGCAGGCGCAGTTTCTCGTATGGCAGGCGGCCGGAGCGGATGGGGCCGATACGCACCGGTTCAGATCCCTCTGTCAGCGCTTCGGGTGGGTAATCGCCGTAAAAGACCGCCAGAAAACGGGAAGCCCCCTCCCCAATGTACATCTCAAAGACCATACTACTGAATGAAAGTCCGCTTTGCGGGCGGGCGCTCTGTGGTGAGTTGGAAATTGAGACCAGCGCGGGGGGCAGTTCCAACACAGCCGGGTCAGTGACCTGCAAACCGGTAAGAGGATTGATACCAGATGGAAACGCGGTGGGTCCAACAGGCTGAAAAACAGGGGTTTGAGTGGGGAATAACGTAAGTGTCCGGGTGGGAAGTGGAGAAGGGCTGGCTGTCCACGCTGCCGCAGGGGAGGGAGTTTCAGAGCGAGAAGAAACCGCAGGCACGGTCGGAGCAGAGGAAGGAAAAGCCGCAGGCTGGCAGCCTGCAAATAGCCAGCCCGTGAAAGCCATCCATCCGAGGAGAGCCACAAAACGGTTTATTGTGAACGAATTTGTTCGCAAACGCTTACGTCATACTCCATCAGATTCGGGTAGAAGCGCATCGCCCAGTTGCCGGTGCCCGATTCTTTATTATTCAACAGTCTGTAGAGATCCATTGTTTCTTCCGTCTCCCAATAGGGCGTATTCAGCGGGATGATATGCACCCAGGTTTGCCCCGGTTTGAGCGGAAAAGGATCCCCGGAGGCGTCCAGAAAACGGATGGGGCGCACTTTGCCGGTTTTTAACTCATACTCAGTATTTTTTGTGCTCCAGAAAATCTTGTACATCCTGCCATCGCGAAAAGCAAGCGCCGGCTGTTTGTCTATGTACATAAGATCAAGATCAAAAGCATGCTCTTTGCAATAGCGATGATTGACAAACAACACGATGACATTCTCGTACGTCAGAGGTTCATCGTTGAGACGGTCAACCGCCTGGATGAAGGTCTTCCCATCCGCGTTATCCTGAAAGCGGTGGTAAGCGCCGCTGGCCGGGTCGAACTTCCACAAAATCTGGTCAAGATAACTGACCATCAACCAGAAACGTCCAGCGGCAGCGCCGCCAGTTGAAGCGCTCTGATCAAAAACCATGCCGGTTAATTCGGCATTGCCAAGCCGGGTCTGGTTCGAACGGGCAATATCCGCCAGCTTGGAGGCACTGATCATTGCACTGTTGACATCCTCGGCATCTTCACCGAAGATATTGGTAAACTTTCCCAGGTTTTTGGCAACACCTGAGTAAGCCGAAGCCATCACCAGAAAGCCGTTATATATCTTTCTCAGCGATTCATAGGGGAGCCGCCCAGATCGGATCGGGCCAATTTCAGCGGCAGCAGAAGGAATAATGTCGGAGCCGCTTTGGACTGCTTCCTCCGGAAAACTGCCATAAAACAAGGATAAAAAGCGCGTCATCCCCTCGCCAATATACAATTCAAAAACCAGTGGGCTGTAGGAAAGCCCGGCCTGTGGCCGCACTGCAGGCGGATAATTGGCAATGGAGACGAGAGCCGGGGGTATAGCGAGGTTTTCCGGGTTTTCGACCGGCAGCCCTGTGAGTGGGTTGATACCCGCCGGAGGATTCTGAGTCTCAAGCAGTTGGGCGACTTCCGTTCCTGCAGGTATCGTTGTCGGGAGTGGTGCTGTCTTGTTGGGGGTTATGCCAGCCGCAAGGGTGGGAGAGCTCTTCGGCGTCGCCGGGAGCATATTATTCGCTTGAGTTGCGCTGTTCTGCTGCTGGGTCACAGAAAGGCCACCGCCTTCCTGTACTTGCGATGCACGGCAGCTTTGTAGTAGCAGTACAGAGATGATTAACGTAAGAACAAACCGATATTTCTTCATCTCTTGCCACCTTTCGTTGACCAGGTTGAACGCTATCTGATTTCACCCGATCAAAATAGAGGTTATCCTAAAAAAAGAACGAACCTGCCCAATCAGCAATCTTCAGCCGTCACTCTCCTATTGCGACGCGCTGGCCTGGTTGAGTCGTTCCACTTCCTCAGCTTCGAGGGTTATATCCAAAGAAGAGAGGTTGTCCCGGAGCTGATCCAAGGTCCGGGGGCCAATAATCGGGCTGGTAATCACTTCGTCGTGAAGCATCCATGCCAGTGCGATTTGAGAGACCGAAGCAGGAGCATGCACAGCCGCAATGGAATCCAACAGGTCGAGCAAAGCCCAGTTCTGCTCGCTAAAATACTTTGAAGCGCGTTCTTTGCGCTGGCTGTCAACCTCGATGTTCCCGCGGCGATATTTCCCCGTCAGAAACCCGCTAGCCAACGGGCTGTAAGGGATCACGCCAATACCGAATTCCTTACAAACCGCGCGTAACTCGCTCTCAAATTCGGCGCGGTGAACCAGATTGTAATGCGGTTGCAGGGAATCAAAGCGTGCCAGCGCGCGCCGGTCAGAAACCCAAAGCGCTTCTACAAGCTTTCCAGGAAGATAATTGGAACAACCAATATAGCGCACTTTGCCCTGTCGCATGAGCTGATCCAACGCTGAAAGGGTTTCTTCAAGCGGGGTATTTTCATCGGATCTGTGTACCTGATACAAGTCAATATAGTCAGTTTGCAAACGACGGAGTGAATCTTCAACCGCCTGAAGGATATGAAGACGCGAAAGCCCCTCATCATTGGGGCCATCACCCATCCGTCCATATACCTTTGTCGCCAGGATCACCTGGCTGCGAGGGGTGTGGCCGCTTTTCAACCATTTGCCGATAATCTGCTCGGCAACACCGCCAGGGTTGCCCTCCACCCAGCGGGTATAAATATCGGCGGTATCAATAAAATTGATGCCGGCATCAAAGGCCGCGTCAAGAATTTGATGAGCCTCCGCTTCCATGGCTGACCATCCCATCTGCATACTTCCCAGGCAAAGTCGGGAGACTTTCAAGCCGGTGCGTCCAAGATTTTTATATTGCATCACGCCTCCTTTACACTGCAATAGCTATTTCATTATAACAAAACCGGCTATGGGTCGGAAAAAGATTAATATATTCCTCACATGGCTATTTAACCTCACAATCACCCGCTCTTTAACCATCTCTCTTTACCGCGTGTATAATGAGGGTGTTTCAAATGGTGATAAATCAAATTTCAGAAGGGAAGTTCCGCCTCATTCCCCTCGAGTTTATATGTTGCAGGCAACCGCCTCCAAAAATCTTTTAAAAAGGAAAGTAAAAAATGATTCGATGCGGAATTGGTATCAACCAGACACCAGGTGTGGGCATTCAACAAACCGTGGAAATCTGCCAGGATGCGGAGCAAAAAGGGTTCGCAAGCTGTTGGGCGGCAGACCAGGGGCTGGACTGCCGCGATGTCTTCGTAACCCTGACAGCCATTGTTCAGAAGACCAGCAAAATAAAAGTCGGAACAGGCATCACCCACCCGTATACCCGCCACCCTGCCGTGACCGCTTCGGCAATTGCCAGCATTGATGAACTATCAAACGGGCGGGCGTTTCTCACGGTAAGTGCTGGGGGTATTGATACGTTTATCCCTATGGGATTGGAACGCCCTAAACCAATTGCCGCTACCCGTGAGCTGATCGAAATTTGCCGTGCATTGTTCAGCGGCAAGCGCGTCTCCTATCAAGGTAAACTGTTTCAACTCAATGACGCCTACATGGATTCAGGGAAAGCCGATATTGACATCTGGCTGGCCGGTCGGGGACCGCAAATGTTAGCCCTCGGCGGAGAAATTGCCGATGGCGTTCTGCTGGATTTTATCCACAAAGATTTTCTATTGGATAATATCAACATGGTGCGCAAAGGGATGGATAGTTCTGGCAACAAGCCTAAAATCTGCTATTCCACAATGATCATTACCAACGAAAAGGTGTTGGAAGAATTTCGTCCTTTGGCGTTCTGGCGGCTGCTCGAACCTCCGCAAAACGTGATGGACGCGATCGGATTGACGCAGGACGACATCAACAACATGCGTCAAGCATTTGCGAGCGGCGGCCCGGCTGCCGTGGGTAAGTTGATTAAGGACGAGTGGATCAAACCCTTTGTTATTATGGGATCCATCGAGGAATGTGCGGCGGAGCTTTCACGGATCATGAAAAAGCATACTTTTGATGAGTTTCTGCTTCCAATTCTAAGCGTCGAAACCACCCCCGCGCTGCTTTCGGATGTTGCCAGGGTATTGGCGCTCACTTAACGTCTGTGTTCGTAAAATTGAACAAATTTTTCAGAATTGTCGGCTTTGCGTAGGTTAAACGTAGAGTGAACGTCAAGTAGTGCGCGTCGAAGAGTGATAATATATTCCTAAGGGCGACTTCTCTTCTTCTCCTCCTTTATATGAAAGCTCCGGGGTCGGCGTCCCCGGAGCTTTCAGGCTTTTAACTCCATTATTCCTTAATCAAAACCGACGCGATCATCTTGTCCAGCAAACCAATTGCCGGCTGAAAACTATCTTCCGGCTGCTGGTTAAGTGTCTGTTCCGTTGTCTGGATATACGTCATAAAATTATCCGAAAAAGCTGCCCAGTCTCCTCCGGGTGGGTTCTCCCCATTCTCCGAAAGTGAGGGGTGCGAAATGGGCAGAACAATCGAAACGTAATATGCATCATCATTTGTCAAGCCCTGAAAGGTATAAAACATATCGTGGTTGTTAACCGGGTAGGCGCTCTGACCGTACTGACTCAGGAAGCGCACACCGCGGCCATTTTGAAACGCCAGGCACTTGATCTGAGTTCGCATCATCTGTGCTGCATTCCAAGTCGGTAAAAATGGGATTTGCTTCGAGTTGTCCGGGCATTGGGTCAAAAAATCTTTCAATTGGGCAATCACCTTTGCAACATCTGGGTTAACCTGGACATACTCGGCTGACGGATAAACACGAATCGCAGGCTCGTGGAATCGCTCCTGCAACAGATAATTTTCAAGGCTGTAAGTGCGGTACTCCGGATAAATATCCCAAAAAGGGGCGTCTTTGTACTGGCTGGAAGGGATAATTTCTTCCTTTACCCCGCCCGCCAGCAGATCGTCAAAAGAGAAAGAGATACCGGCAAAATTCACGTCAGGCTGCGGGGTCTCGGTGGGCGCAATGGGAGTCTCAGTCGGCTGTGGCAGTTCCTCAGTGAAAGCCATTGGCGGCTGGAGCGTCTTCGGCGCAGGTGATATCTGAGTCTCCGGCAGGTTACAAGCGAGTATAGCCAGCGCCAGTGCCAGCACGGCCAGCAAACCACGATATGAGCGAGTGGACATCAACATAGTCTCCTTCTAATCAGATCTTAGAATGGAATGATTGTTTTTCCTCAACTACCAGGGCATCTGCTATTTTCTGAGAAGCAGGTCTGTCCAGAGGATGTAGAATAATGAGCTTTTGTTTTTGCTCTCGTCGGAGCATTTTGAGCTTCCTCTCCCGGCGCATGGCATTAGCGCGGTCGGGTTGCGGCTCTACATACACCAACCGCACCGGACGACGGGTACTTGTGTAGCGCGCCCCCCGGCCATGGTTGTGCTGTTTCTCGCGCCGTGCCGGGTCGGTCGTCCAACCGGTATAGTAAGTGCCATCCGAACATTCCAGGATATAACAGTAACATTCCATGATGGCGTTTTAATCCATCTTTGCAGGTTTTTTACGCCGGAAACCAAAGAAGCGGGAAAACATTTCTCCGGCGCTGGGAATGCCGGAAAGGTCTTGCCGCTCCTCCCACTCCCCACGCACGCGCTGTTCCCACCAAAGCCGCCGTTCCTGTTCAGCATCGTGAAGCAGTTTGTTGAGGGATGCGCCGTCATCACGTACAATCAACTCTCGCAGAGTCTGAATCTCAGTTGTCAGATTATCCAGAACACGGACAGCGTTTTCGCGATTGAGGATCGCAGATTGCCCGTACAAGGCGCTCCCATCCATCTCCTCTAGCGGCTTGGTGACCTGAAAAAAGGCTTTGTCCGCCACTTTGCGCGCTTCCCGCCAGCCGGGTTGGCGCGAAACCGCGTTCACCAGAGCGGCGGATACCAGAAAAGGTAAAAGCTGACCAGTAGCCAGCAGCCCTTCAGCCTCGCGCGCGTCCGTAAAAAGCGGCTTACATCCGAGAAGATGCGCCAGCTCCCCCGCCAGGCGAACAACATCCGGATTAGCCGTAGGGGGCGCATTGATCAGCGCGACTGCACCCTTGAAGAGGTCGGCATGGGCTGCTTCGGTGCCCGTTTCGGTTTGTTGTAAATAAGCGGTTCCGGTCGCCAAGCTAAAACTCACAAACGTCTGACCAAGGGGTAATAACTCCTCAGCCCAGGCAAATACAGACGTTTTGAGAGGAGAAGTATCTATGATCACCGCGCCAGGCTGCAGGTCATTTCTGATCAATTCCAATGTTTCCCGCACCTCATCCGCCGGTGTAGCCAGAATCACAAGGTCTGCCTTATTAACAGCCTGATGAATATTGCGCTCAATTCGGTCAACTGCGCCCATTTTCTGGGTTTTGGATTCCGCTCCGGGGTTGGCATCATGTCCTGTGCGGTTAATCTCCAACGAGTCTTTCGCAAGCGCCAAGCCAATGGAAGCACCTATCTGTCCAAGTCCAATGATCGTAAGTTCCACTCCCATACAGGGTCTCCTGCAATTTTTTACAAAAAATCGGGTTTTAAAGCGACTTGGCCGAAAATCCAGCGTACTGCCACCGGAGCAGGTTACAAGGAGCCTGAATCGATTATATCATGGGTGTATAATCGGTTCATGCTCCCTGAAATTGAGATGGAAGATCGCGTCCGCTTACGAAAACCACACCCCTGCGGAGGATACGAGTGGAAAATTGTACGCTTGGGGGCAGATATCGGCCTTGAGTGTTGCACTTGCAGCCGCCGGGTTCTTCTTTCCCGGCGGGAACTTGCACACCGTATGAAAAAGCATATCCCTCGACAGGACGTGGAACAACCTGCGGAGTGATCAGGCGGAGAAACCCTCTTCGTTTCCCACCTGCGCACTTACAAGCTCCTGGCAGTTTATCGGTTCTTTCTATTAATTGTATAATTTTCTCATGCCGATTTTAGCCGCGAACCACTTGGAGTTTTTAAGTCGCAGTCCTGAACAGACCCGCCGGATTGGGATGCGGCTTGGAAAATTATTGAACCCAGGCGACCTGGTATGCCTCTCTGGCGATCTTGGAGCAGGCAAGACCACCTTGGTGCAAGGGCTTGCTCAGGGTTGGGGGTCGCTGGATCAGGCAACCAGCCCAACATTTGTGCTGGTAAACGTTTACCACCGCCCCAACCAAGAAAGTCTGTATCATTTGGATGCTTATCGTTTGGAAAATGCAATGGAAGCAGAGGATCTCGACCTGGACAACATGCTGGAAAATAGCCCGTTAATTATCGAATGGGCAGAACGAATCCAAAAAGCCTTGCCGCTTGAATGTCTTACCATCCAGCTTCGCTGGGTTGCGGAAGAACGGCGCAACATGATCCTTTCTCCCGCAGGCGAGCGCTACGAAAATATGGTCGCCGAATTACGCAGGAGCGCCTTTGGCGGAGGGTGAAAAATGCTTCTGGCAATTGATTCCTCTACACAGGTGATCGGTCTGGCGCTCTTCGACGGCAGTTCAATTATTGCCGAATCCATCTGGCACACACGCAGCCATCACACAATCGAACTTTCCCCTGCCATTCAGCAGCTTTTGTTGCGCAGCGATAAAAAGCCTCGCGACTTGAGCGGTCTAGGCGTAGCATTGGGACCCGGCTCATTTACCAGCCTGCGGATCGGGTTGGCAGTCGTCAAGGGGATGGCAATGGCACTGCATATCCCGGCCATAGGGGTTCCCACGCTGGACATCCTGGCTGCCGCACAACCATTTTCAGACCTTCCTATGGCGGCAGTCTTGAGCGCAGGCCGTCAGAGACTGGCAGTTGGCTGGTATGCAGTTAAAGGCCAGCGCTGGGTTTCTGAAGGGTTGCCAACCATTATGACTGCTGAAGAGCTTGCCAGGCAGATTCACAAGCCCACCTACATTTGCGGAGAGATGGATGTATCCACCCGGCAGATGTTGGCGCGTAAATACCGTAACGTCACTCTGGCGCCTGCGCCCCTGTGCCTGCGGCGCCCCGCATATCTGGCAGAAATAACCTGGGAACGTTTACAAGAGAAAAGAACCGATAATCTTGCAACGTTATCGCCGATTTATTTGCGCACAACTGATGGTGAATGAAGACATCCCTGGCTTGGAAGGTTTACATCCAACCATCCGTAGGATGCGGTTGGAGGATGTCCCTGCGGTTACTGCGTTAGACCAGGCTTCTTTTACACTGCCTTGGACAGAGCGGTCTTTTCGTTTTGAGTTGACCCAAAATCCGAACTCTCGCTCTTGGGTATGTGAGATCACACAAACCAGCGGTTCGATGGCAATTGTTGCCATGCTGGTAATCTGGCTGATTGTGGATGAGGCGCATATTGCCACACTCGCTGTGGATGCCGCCTATCAGCGGCGATCACTCGGCAGGCGGCTGCTGGCGCAAGGGCTGTGGGAATTGGTGCAGGAAGGAGCGCACATCTCCTACCTTGAGGTGCGCCGCAGCAATACCAGCGCGCAGCAACTCTATCGCATGTTTGGGTACGAAGAAACCGGAGTCCGCCCACGCTACTACAAGGATAATTTTGAGGATGCTATTTTGATGACACTGCCAAAAATTGACCGGAAAACCCTGGAGGGGTTCTTTAAAAAGCAAGGAGGTTATTGAGTATGGATACAGCCGAAGTTTTGCATGAAGTCGCCGAGCAAGTAAAGAGATGTGTGCGATGCGATTTGCATTTTTCTCGTAAAAATGCGGTGCCCGGCGAAGGTCCTGCCAATGCTGAGATCATGCTGATCGGTGAGGCGCCAGGTTTCTATGAGAATGAACAGGGCCGCCCCTTTGTCGGCTCATCCGGAAAGTTTCTGGGTGAACTGCTGCAAAAGGGCGGTATAACTCGGGAGGAAGTTTTCATCACCAATATCGTCAAATGCCGTCCTCCGGCCAACCGCGACCCGCTTCCGGAAGAACTTGCCACCTGCAACGACTATCTTGAAACTCAAATGAATGCGCTCAATCCCCTTGTCATCGTTACACTGGGGCGTTTTTCCTTGGCGCGCTTTATCCCCAACGTGCGCATCAGCGACGTACACGGAAAACCCCGTTGGATTAAAGAGCAGCTAATCATTCCAATGTACCACCCTGCCGCGGCGCTTCACCAGCCAGCCCTGCGCAGTGTCCTCGAGCGGGATTTTAGCCACCTGATGGAATGGGTAAAACAGGCCAGACAAAAGCGCGGGGGACCTGCCAGTTCAACATCCCACCCCACAGGCGCGGGCCCGGCGCCGGAAAAGCGCGAAGAAAATCCTCCCGCCCAGCCAAGCTTATTTTAAGAATTCTATATGGCAGAACCAATACGCGTTGCACACATTATCACTGATCTCGACACCGGCGGCGCCGAACTGGCGCTTGCGAGGTTATTGCCTGCAATGGAACAGGAACAGTTTCAGCAAATAGTCATCTCTCTGACCGCCCCTGGTCCGGTCGCAGAACAGCTCACCGGCTGCAATATCCCGGTCTATTCACTCAAAATGCGCGTGGGGTTTCCAAACCCCTTCAGCGTCCTGCAATTAAGAAGGACCCTGCAAGCGTTCCAACCGCACCTGGTGCAAACCTGGATGTATCATGCCGATCTGGCAGGGGGACTGGCGGCGCGCATGGCAAACCGCACCCCGGTACTTTGGGGTATCCGCAACAGCGTTTTGGTGCCTGGTGCAAGTAAACGCCGTACCATCTGGATCGTGCGACTCTTGGCCAGGCTCTCCCACTGGCTCCCAGTTCGCATCGTTTCGTGCTCCGAAGCAGCGCGGCTTGTCCACATCCATTTGGGCTATCAGGCCGATAAGTTCGTCGTCATCCCCAACGGTTTCGATCTCGATAAATTTCGACCCGATCCTTCCGCGCGCCTCGAGGTGCGCCAGGAGCTCAATCTATCGCCGAAAACCGAGCTGGTGGGTTTTTTTGCACGCTTTGACCCACAGAAGGATCACCATAACTTTATCCGGGCTGCCCGGCTTTTACTGGAAAAGCGCCCTGGCATCCATTTTCTCTTATGCGGCACGGGGGTTACGGAACAAAATCCCTCCCTCACTGCGTGGATTGAGGAAACGGACCAGCGCCACTGCTTTCACCTGCTCGGCCGGCGCGAAGACATGCCCAGGCTGACCGCCGCGCTTGATATCGCTGTCAGCGCGTCGAGCGGAGAAGCCTTCCCCAATGTGATTGGCGAAGCCATGGCGTGCGGCGTCCCATGCGTTGGAACCGCCGTAGGCGACTCGGTCACCATTATTGGCAACACCGGACAGACCGTCCCACCCCATAACCCACGGGCGCTTGCCCGCGCGCAGCAAGAAATTCTGGAGCTAAGTAAGGGTGAACGTCATTCCCTCGGTATGGCTGCCCGGCAGCGCGTGGAAGAGAATTACAGCCTTGCAGTCATGGTTTCCCGCTACCAACAACTTTATCGTGCAGCAGCCGGTTTTTCCGCCTCCGGACTGGATTCTGATTTATAATCCAGCAGATCAATAGAGAGTCCAGCACACCGTGCAGGCTCTTTTTACAGGAATGCCATTCTCAATCAGGGTAAACTTCTATGTGTGGAATTACCGGTTTCTGGGATCCATCCTTACAATACAATACAGAAACCCTGGAAGCAGTTGTTAAAAAGATGTCCAACGAAATCATCCATCGGGGCCCTGATGATTACGGCGCCTGGGTGGATGAACGCTGCGGGCTTGCGCTCGGCTTTTGTCGTTTAGCCATCCTCGACCTGACGCCGGCGGGAAGGCAGCCAATGTCCTCCGCGGACAACCGCTTTAAGATTATATACAACGGCGAGATCTATAACCACGAAGAACTGCGCCAGGAATTGTCTGCGCTCGGTCACAGCTTTCGTGGACACTCAGATACCGAAGTCATGCTGGCCGCCTTTGTCCAATGGGGCATCATTCCTGCAGTCAAACGTTTCAACGGCATGTTCGCCTTCGCCCTGTGGGATTCGCAAGACCGTCAGCTCTACCTTGGGCGAGACCGCATCGGCATCAAACCGCTTTACTACGGCTGGCTCAACGGTGTTTTTGCCTTCGGTTCAGAACTTAAGACCCTGCGTGTCCACCCGGCGTTCCAATGTGAAATTAACCGCAACGCCCTTGCACTGTTACTGCGTCATAATTACATCACCGCTCCCCACTCGATCTACACAAATATCTCCAAGCTCAAACAGGGCTGCATTCTTCAGGTTAACGCCTTCAACCGTAATACCCAACTTACCCCATACTGGTCTGCACTGGAAATCGCCGAGTATGGCTATTCCCATCCTTTTGAAGGCAATGTCCGCGAAGCCGAGGATCAACTGGACGCGCTCCTGCGAGAGTCGGTACGCCTGCGCATGATCGCCGATGTCCCCCTCGGCGCGTTCCTTTCCGGCGGCATCGATTCTTCCACCATCGTCGCCATGATGCAAGCCCAAAGCACCATTCCGGTAAAGACCTTCTCAATAGGTTTTTGGGAAAAGCCATACGATGAAGCCCAGCATGCCAGGGCGGTGGCAAAACACTTGGGAACCGACCATACCGAATTGTATGTAACCCCTAAAGAAGCGATGGAAGTAATTCCCCGCCTCCCCACCCTGTACGATGAGCCGTACTCCGATTCCTCTCAAATCCCTACGTTTCTCGTTGCGCAGCTTGCCCGGCAGCATGTAACCGTCAGCCTCTCCGGCGATGGGGGAGACGAGCTTTTTGCAGGTTATCCACGCTATACTTTTTCCAACACTGTATGGCGTTGGATGAACTGGCTGCCCCAAAGCGTCCGCCGCGCCCTGGCCGGGATGATCGGATTACCCTCTGTGGAGCAATGGCGCACGGCAATAAAAACCTTGGAACCGGTTTTACCGCACAGCCTGCGGCAAACGATGGTCGCTGATAAGATCCCCAAGCTGCGGGCGGTGATGGCCTGCAAGGACGGACAGGAGGTATACAAACGGCTGATCTCGCACTGGATGTCACCAGAAAACGTGGTCATCGGTGGGCGCGAACCTATCACAGTGGTCAACGATTCAACACAATGGCCGGCAATCAATGCTTTTGTCCCCTGGATGATGGCTTTGGATCTGGTCAGCTATCTACCGGATGACATTCTTGTCAAGGTGGACCGCGCCAGCATGGGGGTCAGTCTGGAAGCGCGTGTCCCCCTGCTCGATGACCACCGGGTGGTGGAATTTGCCTGGCGGCTGCCGCTTTCCATGAAAGTGCGCCATGGTCAAAGCAAATGGCTGCTGCGGCAGGTGCTTTACCGCTATGTCCCCCCCGCCCTGATCGAGCGCCCTAAAATGGGCTTTGGGGTTCCCATTGATCACTGGTTGCGCGGCCCATTACGTGAGTGGGCTGAAGCGCTGCTCGATGAACACCGGCTGGAGCAGGAGGGCTATTTCCATACAAAAGTCATTCGAGAAGCCTGGGAAAACTACCTGGCAGGCTGGGGCAACTGGCATTATCACCTGTGGGATATCCTTATGTTTCAAGCCTGGCTGGATTCTGTCCATTAATTGGGACTTCGCGTGAAAATTATCTACTTTGCAAATACAGATTGGTATCTTTACAATTTTCGTTTGAATCTTGCGGAAGCCATGCGGGCGCTTGGGCATGAGGTAGTTTTGGTATCGCCGCCGGGCGAATATAGCGAACGGCTGCAGGCAGCCGGTTTTCGCTGGATCAGCTTTCCCCTCACTCGTAAAGGCATCAATCCCCTGGTTGAACTGAATACGCTTAACCGTCTGATACGAATATACGCACAAGAGAACCCCGATCTGGTTCATCACTTCACCGTAAAGTGCGTAACTTACGGCTCGCTGGCTGCAAAGCGAGCCGGTGTGAGAAATATCGTCAATGCCATTACCGGTCTCGGGTATGTCTTTGTCGAAAATAACATTTTGGCGAAATTGCTGCGCCTGGTCGTCCGCGGATTATATCGGCAGGCGATGCGTGAAACACAGGTGATCTTCCAGAACCCGGATGATAAGCGCCTGTTTCTGGAGATGGGTCTGGTACAAGAAAACCAATCCGTTCTGATACGCGGTTCAGGCATTGATATGGACCGTTTTGTTCCCCTTCCGGAGCCCGAAACGAGCACCGCTCTGGTTGTTTTGCCAGCGCGGATATTGTGGAACAAAGGGGTGGGTGAGTTTGTCAAAGCTGCCTATATCCTGCGCGACGAGGGGCTGCCAGCGCGTTTTGCCTTGGTCGGGGTGGCCGACAGCGGCAACCCGGCAGCAGTCTCTCTAACACAGCTCTGTGAGTGGCAAAAAGAGGGCGTGGTGGAGTGGTGGGGATGGCAGGAAGATATTAAAGCGGTTTTTGCCATGGCACATATTGTTTGCCTGCCCTCCTATCGCGAAGGAGTGCCGCGCGTCCTGGCGGAAGCAGCTGCTGCCGGCCGGGCGCTGGTCGCGACAGATGCGCCGGGGTGCCGCGAGATCGTACGGGAGGGAGAAAACGGTCTTCTTGTACCGCCGCGCGATGCTGCTACCCTGGCAAATGCCTTGCGCAAGTTAATCCAAGATCCTGCCTTGCGGCGCGCGATGGGGCAGCGCGGACGCAAAATCGTCGAGGCTGAGTTTTCAAACGAACGGGTGGTTTCAGCGACTTTAGCGGTCTATGACCGCCTCAACAAAACAGGGTAGAAGGATGACCTCCTATGTAACCTCTACTGCTTACATGTTTGAGAATCTCCTCCTCGGTCTGGTGCTGACATTTATAAGCAGTTGGTTCGCTATCCGTCTTGCCCGCCGGGTGGGGTTGATAGACGTGCCGGGACGAGCCGCCCACAAGCTGCACCAAAACCCCATCCCGTTGGCTGGGGGCATCGCGCTGGTTTTGTCCATATCCATCCTGATCGCCGTCTCTGGCTTGTGGCGCGAACCGCAAATCGGGGTAATGTTGCTGGCGGCGTTGTTGATTTTTACGCTTGGTCTGGTGGATGATGCCTATTCTCTCAGGCCAATACTAAAACTGGTCGGGCAATGTGCAGCAGCAATCCTGCTCATTCTGGTTGGAGTCTATATTCAAATTTTTGAGACCGCCTCCTTTTTCTTCTCAGGGAGCGGGGTATTTTTTGTCTGGCTAGGCCGTATCTTGACCATTCTCTGGATTGTCGGCATCACCAACGCCTTCAACTTGGTAGACAGCATGGACGGTCTGGCGGTGGGGTTGGGTGGTTGGGCATTTGCTTTTTTTATGCTGGCAACCTTTGATTCACAGCAGTTGTCACTCTCGGCGCTCAGCGCACTATTTTTGGGAGCGTGCATTGCCGTGTATTATTATAACAAATCACCGGCGCGCCTCTTTCTGGGAGATTCGGGCGCCCAGACTCTGGGCTTTGTACTGGCCGCGATTGCCATCCTGTACACCCCGCTGGAAAAATACCAGAATTCCTCCTGGTTTGTTCCGGTACTCTTACTGGGTGTTCCGATCTTTGACACCAGTCTGGTGTTCATCTCCCGCTTGCGCAGGGGGAAACCCGTTTACCAGGCCAACCGGGATCATACCTATCACCGTCTCGTCGCGCTGGGTTATGATTCAGACCGCGCCGTTTTTTTGATGCACCTGGCAGGTCTGGTGTTGGAATGCCTGGCTTTTGCCGCCGTCTCGGTTGATCCGCTGTATGCCAACCTGATCTTTGCAGGCTGCCTGCTGGCGGGTCTTTTGTTGTTGGTTTTTTTGGAACACCCCAAACGCTGCCCATAGCCGGTACTTTTAAATTAAGAGGATCACCAAGTTGAAACCCAGCCCAAAAATTCAGAAAAGCACTCGGCGCGGCCTGATGATCTGGGCGGTGCTGGCATCCGCCGAAGCGCTGGGCGTCTTGATTTATATGGCGCTGCTGCCTGCAGATCCCAAAAACGTTGTTTTTCTCGGGTACTCATTGCCGCGCCTGGGACTGATGGCAGCTTTTTTTCTGCTTTCTCTGACGTTGGGCGGGTTCGCCGTTTTCACTCACTGCAGTGTCAAACCGGCTGTCTGGATCAATCCAACAGTCTCTCATGAGAGAAAGTTCTACTTCCTTTTGGCAGTCACCTTGCTTATCACCGCAGCCGGCTGGGTACTGCTCTTTTTGCCTCTCTATCGTTTTGGCGGTTGGGCTGGATATGCCGCACGCCTGAAGCCGCTATTTCTCTGGGTGCTTCTTTTTGGAGCCCAAACGCTCGTACTGTTGGCCGCGGCACGCGACGCGCGCCCTCTGTGCACTGTGCTAAAAAGCACCTTCCGCCCGGATCGGGCTGCCCTGGGGGTTCTGCTTCTCGCACTGCTCACCTGGGCTTTCATCGCCCTGACTGGCATAGGGCTTCGCCCGGACACCGTACACTGGAACGATAACGGCGTTCCGCTGCTCGGTTTGCAGGTTGCGGCGGCGCTGGCGCTCGGCATTGGCCTGGGGTGGTCAGCAGGCAGACTCGAAACCCTGCTTGTTAAAAAAGACAGCTCTGCAAGGGGGCGCAAGTTTTTCGAGATCGGGATCATCCTCGCGGTTTGGGCTTGCGCCGCGTTCATCTGGTCACAAACTCCTATGCAGCGCAACTTTTTTGCGCCCGGACCCTATCCCCCCACCTATGAATTCTACCCGTTCTCCGACTCGGTCACGTACGACTCCAGCGCACAGCTTGCCCGCATTGGCTTGCTCTACAGCGGCGGTGCGCCGGTGGACAAACCACTTTATTCATTATTTTTGTTGATCGTCAATTTCCTCAGCGGCAATCGCTACAGCCTGTTGCTTGCATGGCAGGCAGCCCTGCTCGCGGCACTACCGGCGGTTCTGTACCAAATTGGAAAAACCTTACACAGTCGGGCGGCGGGCTTTGCTGCGGCTGCACTGGTGGTTTTCAAAGAGATCAACGCCTACAGCATCCTCACCATTCAGGTTTCGCACTCCAAGCTTATCCTGAGCGAGGTCCCTACTGCCTTGATGCTGGCACTGTTCACCCTTTTTATGATCCGCTGGTTGGAGGACAAAGGAAAAAAAGCCGGCTATGCCGCCTTTGCAGGTGGCACGCTGGGACTCTCCACATTGTTGCGGCATAACCCCTGGTTTTTACTGCCGCTCGTAGCTCTTGTGGCTGTGTGGGTCTACCGGCGTAAAGCACGCAAGCTGCTGCTGGCAGGCGGTCTTTTTACCATTGTGTTTTTGCTGGGCATTGCTCCGTGGGCTTTCCGCGCGGTTCAAACTACAGGCAACCCGCTCTATTTTTTTGCCGCGCTGAAAGGCGTTGTCTGGGAGCAGCGTTACGAACCCGCATTACAGGCCACCGCATCACCAACTTCACCGGCTCCCCCCGCTTCCCCGCTTGAATCACCCACCCCCCCGCCACTTGCAGCTCCTACAGCAGACGAAACGCAACCCGCTGGTGTGGGTAAAGCCGTAAGCGGCATGCTACAGTTCGTTTCAGCGCATTTCTTCCACAACCTGATTGCTTCAGCTTTTATCCTGCCCACTCAATTCATCCTCGACGATCTTCAGCATACCGTTTCTAGCGCCGGTTCGCTTTATCCGGTTTTCGGGTGGGATGGGCATCTCAACTTCGGCAACGTTGTTGCACTGTTTGCCAGTCTGGCAACTGCTGCTCTCGGCATTGGGGCCGCATGGAAGCGCCGGTGGTTCGCCGGTCTGTTGCCACTGCTTATCTTTCTGGGTTACAGTCTGGCCTCAGCGCTGGCGCGCACATCCGGCGGACGCTACATCGTCCCGGTGGATTGGGCATTGATTCTATATTACGCTCTCGGCGGGGTGCATTTGCTCAAACGCCTGCGGCAAACAGTCGGGCAGAAACCTCCGAAGGAGAACAACCTCTCCCCGGCCTCCGGCCAGGGGCATGCCTGGCAGCGAACGGCTGCGCTTGCAGGCGGTATTTTTCTATTGGTAGGCCTCGCGCTGCCGGTTTCCGAACGGCTGATCTCTCCCCGTTACCCGCTTGACATCGCACTGCATTGGCTTTCCCAATTGGAGGAAGAGGGCAGCCTGGAATCCTCCGGGTTGAGCAGCGCGCAGATTGAGCAGTTTTTGCAAGACGAGAACACAATCATGCTGGCGGGAAGGGCGCTTTACCCGCGCTTCTACTCTATTAACGAAGGGGAGCCAGACCAATACTCCCCGCTGCGCGCCATGCCGTTCCCGCGCCTGACTTTTACTGTGATCGGACCGCGCAGCGGCGTCGCCTTGCTGCCGCTTGACCAGTCTCCCGCGGTCTTTCCGCACGGCGGCGATGTACTGGTGATTGGCTGTTCAGGTGAGTATGTGGATGCGGCTGCCGCGATATGGATGGGCGATCAGCCCGGTGAAGTTCGGATATACCGCCGCGCTCCACAATCTCCTCTGGAATGTCCGTTACGCCAACCGGTCTGCGATAACAACCGCAACTGCCAGTAGGCATATTATAAAAAGGATGGGACAAGAAATGTAGCTTCTATTCAGCACATACCCGGCAACACCGCCCATAATCAGAAAACCTTTTATACGATCAATATTGGATCAAATGCATGGGGTAAAATGCTATAATAAAGATATCTTATATCCCTTTTAGCAAAAGCACTCAGCAGAGATGACTCGTTTTATAAAATTATCCACGATACAAACCAGGCTGGGCATCATTTTTCTGGCTTTTCTTTCCCTGCTGATCGTTTCGGTTGTAGTGACATTTAACAGTCTGGAAACACAAAGGCAGGATGCAAGAATGATTAATCTCGCTGGCCGGCAGCGCATGCTGCTGCACCAAATCACCGACCTGGCGCTCATGTATGCACGGGATCAAGAAGAGGGGCACGTTTCAGCGCTGCAAGAATCAATTAATACTTTTGAACAAACACTCGTCGTTATGCAAAAAGGTGGGCAGATCACCGGCTATACACAAAAAACATTTGTATTTGCACCGCCGAAAAATTTAAACTTAATTTCAGAACTGGAATCCCTAAACCGCGAGTGGCTGACTTATCGGGAGAATGTTGATCTTCTGCTCAGTCAGGAAAACGTATCATCCATGGATTCCGTTATTCAAAATATTAACTCCCAAACTGCTTCCATAATTGAGCAGGCCGATCGCGTTGTCCAGACAATCGAGGAAGTTTCCAACGAGAAAATCACACAACTGCTTTTATTTCAAATTATATTCTTGGGCCTTGGGCTTATTCTGCTCGGCGCGGGGTGGCGGATTACGCGCGAGTCAGTCGTTTTGCCGCTATCTCGGTTAGGGAAATCTGCCAAGCGCATTGGCGAGGGAGACCTGAGCGCCTCGATCACAGTAAAAGGCCCGGAGGAAGCCAGGGTGTTAGGGCAAACAATAGACACAATGCGGGCGCAGTTATTAAAATCGCACCAGGAATTACAGCATTGGGCAGCCACGCTTGAAGATCGGGTTCAGCAAAGAACCAGAGAATTGGAAGCGTTGGCAGTAGTCAGCAGAGAAATCAACTCCCACCTCTCAATTGGCGAAGTACTTAAATCCGTTACAGTAAAAGCACAGGAATTATCCGGTTCGGAAGTCGCCTCATTGTGCTTGCTGGACAGGCGGGATAAAACATTGATTTTACATGCCGCCTCCGGCTCCGAAATTGCCATTCAGGAACCTCAAACACCCCTGGAGGATTCCAAGATTAGAAATGCTCTTCACCAATCCAGCGCCCACTCTTGTGGGCTGCAGAATTGCCATGAGCTTTGCCATATCATCGATTCGAAGTATTGTGCCAGCCATCTTGCAGCGCCTCTGCGCTCTGGCAATAAAGTAATTGGTGCATTGTGCATTGGAAGCTCCTCGCCAGACGCGTTCCAAACAGGAATCGAGTCTGTGCTTACACAACTTGCCGAGGTGGCAGCAGTAGCAATTGAAAACTCCAGGTTATATCAGCAAGCCGAACAAGCCGCCACGCTGGAAGAACGCCAGCGGGTGTCTTTTGAAATGCACGACGGCCTTCTGCAGACACTCAGCTTTCTTGGAATTATGGTGGGGTGGGCAAAAGATCAAATAAGCCAGGGTGACCTCGAAAAGGTTTATTCCACTCTTCAGCAGATTGAGCGGGCGGAAGAGCAGGCAGAGCATGAAATTCGCCGGGCAATTACCAGCCTTCAGGATAATTTTTCTTTGGATTACACCCTGCAAAAACAGCTCGCCGCCCTGGCAGACGAGCTGTCAAAATTCAAGCCTCCGATTCAGTTCAAGACGGAAACTGTTCTCCCCCTGGTGCTGCCTCATCAAGAAAGCGAGCAGGTACTGCGGGTGGTACGTGAGGCGCTGCTTAATGCACAGCGATACAGCCAGTCGGAAATGGTTCATCTATCTTTGAAAGTAGTTCAAAATGAAATTACAATTGCGATCCAGGATAAAGGGATAGGGTTTGACCCAACCATAAAACCGGATGACAGCCGGGCGCATTTTGGCATTAGGATCATGCAGGCGCGGACAACCAGGCTGGGAGGGGAATTGGAAATCCAATCTGCACCGGGGGCCGGCACGACAGTTCAACTACGCCTGGCGCAGGATAAGCTTTGCAGCCATGAGGTAAAGGTTGAGCAATGACAATTATTCGCGTACTGTTAGTTGATGACCATGCGTTATTTCGGGAAGGCCTGAGAATGATCATTTCAAGTCAGTCTGACATGGAAGTCGTTGGAGAAGCTGGGGATGGGTTGGAAGGGGTTATTAAGGCAGCGGCGTTAAAGCCCGACCTGATCCTAATGGATATCCAGATGCCCGGCATAGATGGAATTGAAGCTACACGACAGATCAAGCGCGAGATCCCATCTGCAACAATTGTCATCCTGACAGTACGAGACGATGAGGAAAAACTTTTTGAAGCGATCAAAAAAGGTGCGCAAGGCTATTTGCTGAAGAAAATGCACTCCGCAGAACTTATTATGATGATCCGCCGGGCATTGACAGGCGAAGTGGCCATCCCTGCCCGTCTGGCCACTCAAATGTTGGAAGAGTTCCGCCGCTTAAGCAGCCTCGAACCTCAAGAAGAAGGAAACCTTACCCCCCTCTCGCCTCGCGAACTGGAAGTTCTCAATCTGGTTGCATTAGAAAAAACAGACAAAGAGATTGCACAGATGCTTGCTTTGAGCTTAAACACAGTCAAGACTCATTTGCGCAATATACTTTCAAAGCTTCAGGTCAGCAGCCGGAAAGAGGCCGCGCGCCTGGCAAAAGATAAGGGCATATTCTAAAATCACCACCTCGATCTAATTCTAGTTGAAAAAGAGGGATGGAAGAGGGAGGAGCAAAGCCTTCGTCCATCCCTCTTTTTTCGTTCTTTTTAACCCTATAGGAAGGATGCAAATTGAATCTGATTTTCGTATCCTAAAACTATGCACAAGCGCTTGGTGGTTCTGATTCAAATCCAGCCATTATTAGGTGAGGGATTACAACGAATTATTCAGAATATTGACGATGTGGAACTCGTTAGTCTGCCTTGCGAGGATTGGCTCAATTTAGATGTTTGTTTGGAGGGTATTCACCCCGACATGGTACTCCTGGCAGGCGAAAGAGAGGATGAGCAAACAACTCACTTAATTTCAAATTTACTCAAACGTTACGAAAATATCCCAATTGTGTGGGTTGAGTTAGAAAATACAAAATTACGTTTTTTTACCTCGCATTCATTGACGGCGAACAGTGCAGAATTAATTAACGCCATTCGTAAAAACGAAGCAAGACACATCGAAGTGTATTCAATAGACAACAAAACAAGTGTGAAATCTCACCGGAGGTAATGCCAATGCATTTTCCATTGAACGGTATTCGTTCCTTTTTCTCGGCACATCTTCGATCTTCTCTACCGGCAAAGATCATGATTGCCGCTGGCTTCGGGTTGGTATTCTTGTTCATTTCCACCACAGGAACAAACGTCCAAGCTGAAGCGCCATCTATTCACCTGAGAGCGCCCCTTCTCCAAAATGCTGATGAAGGGAAAGCAATTTTTGAAGAGAAGTGCGCAGGTTGCCATACAATCGGCGGCGGGAAACTGGTGGGGCCAGATTTGCAGGGCATCACTCAGCAACGCGATACTCAATGGCTAACAAGTTTTATCCTTAACCCCGCCGAGATGATCGCTTCGGATGCGGCTGCTCAACAACTTTTCCAGGAATATAACGGGATTACCATGCCTTCAATGGGGTTAACCTCCGATCAGGTGGCACAAGTGCTCGCATACTTGAGCAACCCCGGGGCAGCCAGCTCTTCTCCCACCGCCCCAACGACCTCTGCTCCGGCTGCATCAGGTAACCCGGCCGTTGGAAAACAACTCTTTACCGGAGAACTGGCACTGACAAACGGCGGCCCCGCCTGTATAGCCTGCCACACCGTTAGTGGAACCGGCGCCCTGGGTGGGGGCGGATTGGGCCCCGATCTTACCCATGTGTTCCAACGATACGGAGAAGCTGGCCTTAGCGGTTCTCTTACAACAATTGCTTTCCCCACCATGGTGGGGCCTTTCCTAAACCGCCCATTGACACCGGAAGAAAAAGCTGATCTGGTGGCGTTCTTTGGGGAAGCAAATCAATGGCAGAGTCCAGTTCCGATCGTTGCAGCAGGAACATTGACGCTCCATGTAATACTGATTTTTGCCATTGGCCTGGCGATTACCGGAGTTTTGTTCGGGTTGTTGTGGTTCATCTGGATACCTTTGAAAAAGCGCTATTATCCGCGCCTTCCTGTTCGAAAAATCTAGCCAACATAGAGCAGACAAGCGCTCAGGAGTCTTTTAATGAAAAAATGGACAAAAGAAACTGTAGCACCCATTGAACGAAAATGGGAAGAGTTTTACCGCAATCGCCACCAGCACGATAAGCGTGTGCGCACCACCCACGGCGTAAACTGCACTGGGAGTTGTTCCTGGGAGGTGTTTGTTAAAGACGGTATCGTCACCTGGGAACTGCAAGCTACCGATTATCCCGCGCTCGAAGATGGTTTGCCACCCTATGAACCGCGCGGTTGCCAACGGGGAATTAGTTTCTCCTGGTATCTGTACAGCCCGATCCGCGTGAAATACCCTTACGTGCGCGGCGTTCTGCTGGATCTGTGGCGCAAAGCGCGCGAGACACACGCCGACCCGGTGGAAGCCTGGCAGTCAATCGTAAACGATCCCGAAAAACGTACCAGTATTCAGAAAGCCCGAGGAAAGGGAGGCTACCGGCGCGTGCGTTGGGACGAATCTTTGGAGATTATTTCAGCTTCAGTGATCCATACGATTAAAGAATATGGCCCCGACCGGATCATCGGCTTTTCACCCATTCCGGCGATGTCACAGGTGAGTTTTGCTGCGGGCAGTCGTTTCCTCTCCCTGCTCGGTGGAACGTTTCTGAGTTTCTACGACTGGTACTGCGACCTGCCACCCGCCAGTCCGGAGGTTTGGGGTGAACAGACCGATGTGCACGAATCAGCAGACTGGTACAACAGCCGCTTTATCGCAGTGATGGGTGCAAACCTGAACATGACCCGTACCCCTGATGTTCACTTTATCTCCGAGGTGCGCCATGCCGGAGCCAAACTGACCGTCTTCTCACCAGATTTTTCGCAGGTGGCGAAGTATGCCGACTACTGGATTCCGGTGCATGCCGGACAGGATACCGCTTACTGGATGGCAGTCAATCATGTGCTGCTCAAAGAGTTGTATGTTGACCGCCAGGTGCCCTACTTCATGGATTACCTCAAGAAATACACCGATACACCCTTCCTGGTGGAAATTATCGAAGACTCATCCACGCAAGAAGCCAGAGCCGGAAAGTACCTGCGCGCAAACCGCTGCGCTGAATACAGCGGCACAGAAAATGGCGATTGGAAATTACTGGTTTGGGATCAGCTCTCAGGAAGAGCGCGCATGCCGCAAGGGACAATTGGTCACCGTTGGGCGCAACAACAGCCGGGCAAGTGGAACCTGGAAATGCGTGACCCTCAAACCGGGGAAGATCTGGACCCGGAGCTATCGTTTGCCGGGTCGTATAATGATACCTGTCTGTTGACATTCGACGATTTTGCCGGCGGTGGTACTGTCAAACGCGCTGTACCGGTACGATACCTGCAAACCGGGCAAGGGAAAGTGGCCGTCACTACTGTTTTTGATCTGCTCATGGCGCAATTTGGCGTACCCAGAGGATTGCCCGGCCAGTATCCACAGTCCTATGAGGAAGACACCCTCTATACTCCCGCCTGGCAGGAGAAATATACCGGCATTCACCGTGATACACTCGTGCGCTTTGCCCGCGAGTGGGGCGAGAATGCCGAAAAAACACATGGCAAGAACCTGGTCATCATTGGGGCAGGTGCCAACCACTGGTATCACAACAACCTGCTCTATCGTTCGGCTATCACTGCATTGATGCTAACCGGCAGCGTGGGAGTTAACGGTGGCGGTCTGGCGCATTACGTTGGACAGGAAAAACTCGCCAACCATGCCTCCTGGGGATCAATCGCTTTTGGCCAGGACTGGGGTATCACCCCCCGCCAGCAGAATGCGCCTTCCTTCCATTACGTTCATACAGATCAATGGCGTTATGAGCAGGGATATAGTGCCTACGATCGTCTGCCTGGTCAGTCCGAGGGCGAAATCAGAGATCACACCATTGATCTACAGGTGCGCGCTGTACGACGCGGATGGCTGCCGTCTTTCCCTCAATTTGACCGGTCTTCTCTGCAGGTCGCGCGGGATGCCGCTGCTCAGGGTGCAGCTAACGATAAAGAGACGATTAATTATGTGGTGAGTCAACTAAAGAACGGCAAAGTAGGTTTTGCAGTGGAAGACCCAGATGCCCCGCAAAACTGGCCGCGAGTATGGTTTATCTGGCGTGGAAATGCCATTGGAACCAGCGCAAAAGGCCATGAATACTTCCTGCGCCATTATTTGGGCACCCACGATAACGCAACCGCCCCGGAAATGGCTGGTGGGTACACCACAGAAGTGGTCTATCATGACCAGGCTCCTAAAGGCAAGCTGGATCTGGTCGTAGATATGAATTTTCGCATGGACACATCCGCGCTCTACTCGGATATCGTCCTGCCAGCAGCAACCTGGTACGAAAAGGATGATCTCAATACCACCGATATGCACTCCTTTATCAACCCTCTACAGGCGGCAGTCGCTCCGGCATGGGAATCAAAAGGAGATTGGGACATCTATAAAGCCATTGCCCAAAGCGTCAGCGCACTGGCGAAAACCCACCTGCCTGACCCGGTACAAGATGTGGTCATGCTGCCGCTGCAGCACGACACCCCCGACGAGTTGGCTCAACCGCACGTGCTCGATTGGAAAACCGGCGAGGTTGATGCCATCCCCGGCAAAACCATGCCCAAGTTCCGTGTGGTAACACGCGACTATACCCGCCTTTATGAACAGATGATCAGTTTGGGCGCCGAGATCGAAAAAGCGGGTGTCTCTGCACATGGGCTGACCATCCCGGTCGGCGACGAATATCAACGCCTGGCGCAGCGCCAACCGCACACGATGGATGGGAAGGTGCTCCCCTCGCTATATGAAGCGCGGGACGTAGCCGAAGCCATTCTGGCACTTGATCCGGTTTCAAACGGTGAACTGGCTCACCGCGCCTTTGAAGCAGAAGAGCACAAAACTGGGCTCAATCTGAGTGACCTGGCGGAGGGTCTCCGGGAAGTACGTCATTCCTTCGCAGATATCGTCGCGCAGCCGCGCCGGGTTTTAACGTCACCCACCTGGTCGGGCATTGTCAATAAGGGGCGGGCTTACACTCCCTTCTCACTAAATGTGGAACGCCTGGTGCCCTGGCGCACATTAACCGGGCGCCAACACTTCTACCTGGATCATGAAAACTATTTGGAATGGGGAGAGAGCCTGCCCACCTATAAGCCAAAACCAGACCATCTTATGCTCGATGAAACACAAATAGCCCTCACTACAATACAGGATAAGAAACTTTGGAGCAAAATGCTCAACCTGATCACACCGCATGGCAAGTGGAGCATCCACTCAACCTATTCGGAAAATGACCGCATGATGACTCTCTCGCGCGGGGGTTATCCGGTATGGCTGAATGACAAAGATGCACAGGAATTGTTTATTGCAGACAACGATTGGGTGGAAGTCTTCAACAACAATGGGGTTTTTGTGCAGCGGGCAATCGTCTCTGCACGCATCCCGCCCGGGACGGTTTTCATCTATCACGCCACTGAGCGTACCGTCGGCATTCCCAAATCACCCTTGTACCAAAAACGGGCCGGGATGAATAACTCGCTTACGCGTGTCCGGCTGAAACCGGTGTTAATGTCCGGTGGGTATGCCCAGTTCACGTATGCACTTAATTATTGGGGGCCAACCGGCAATAACCGCGATACGTTTGTATTTGTACGTCGCATAGAGCCGCCAGAATTTTAATGATATGCCAGGAGGACACATGAACGTTCGCGCTCATATGAGTATGCTCTTTCATTTAGATAAGTGTATCGGCTGCCACACCTGCTCGGTTGCTTGCAAAAACCTGTGGACCGACCGCAAAGGCGCCGAATATATGTGGTGGAACAATGTCGAGACCATCCCGGGCGCAGGCTACCCGACACAATGGCAAGACCAACAACGCTATAGAGGTGGTTGGGAATGGGACGGAGAAACCTTGCGCCTGCGCTTGCATTCAAAAGCGGGCGGCTTAATGAAGTTATTCTACAACCCCGCTTTACCCGAACTGGATAATTATTACGAACCTTTCACCTTTCGCTATCAGGATTTATTCAATGCCCCGGCTGGAGATGACCAACCAACGGCTATTCCAATTTCTAAAATCACGGGTGAGCCGATGGAAATCAAGACCGGCCCCAATTGGGACGATGATCTGGGAGGCTCCAATACTTATGCGTGGAATGACCAGAACTTCGCCAACCTGCCTGAAACTGTACGCGTGCAGATGCAGGAACTCGAACGGGTGGTATTTAATTATCTGCCGCGCATCTGTAACCACTGTCTCAACCCGGCTTGTGTGGCGGCTTGCCCGTCCGGGGCAATCTACAAGCGCGCCGAGGACGGGGTAGTACTGGTCAATGAAAATAAATGCCGGGCATGGCGCATGTGCATTGCCGCCTGTCCTTACAAAAAGGTGTACTATAACTGGTCTACCGGTAAGTCGGAAAAATGTATTCTATGTTTCCCGCGTTTGGAGACCGGCCAGGCCACAGCCTGCGCCCATTCCTGTGTTGGCCGCATCCGCTATTTGGGCGTGCTGTTATACGACGCGGACCGCCTGCCCCAAACAGCCATGGTGCGGGACGGAGAGTTAATTGACGCACATCGCGACGTTATTCTCGACCCCTTTGACCCACAGGTGATCGAAGCGGCGCGCGCCAATGGCATCGAAGATAGCTGGATTAGTGCGGCGCAAGACTCGCCCGCCTACAAGTTTGTCAAATTGTGGAAGTTAGCCCTGCCGCTGCACCCCGAATATCGAACTATCCCGATGATGTATTACATTCCGCCGCTGTCTCCAATCGTCAGTGTGATTGAAGAAGAACTATACCGGCTGGACGTTTCCGAAGATATTCGCGATTTTGAGCTATTCGACCGGGTGGAAGCGGCCCGCATACCCATCCAATACCTGGCTAACCTGTTCTCCGCAGGTAATGGAACAATTATCGAAGCGATTATCCGCAAACTGCTTGCAGTACGCATCTATATGCGCCGCAAGACTGTAGATGGCGTTATTGATGAAAAAACACTGGCACTGCTGGAAGAAGCAGGTACAAATGCCGAGGAAGTGGAAGCTATTTACAAACTCACGACCCAACCCAACATGGCTGATGCCTTTGTCATCCCGCAATATCACCGTGAGAGCGCCATTGAAGCCTGGAATGATCCGCTGGTACACAAGGGTGAAACCGGACTTGGCTATATCCAACCTCCGCATCGGGGAGAGTAATATGGAAACATATACTGCAAACATTGAGAACCTGCTGGCTGAAGCATTTTGTTACCCGACTCAGGGACAATTGACCTTTCTAAAGCAAGGTCTGGAAATTTTACCTGCCAGCCAGCAGAAGGAATTTATAGCTTCTTTTGTAAAAAAGATCAGCCGCTTATCCACTGGCGAATGGGAAGAGCTGTACACACGCACGCTGGATCTCAATCCTCCGGCTGCCCCTTATATTGGTTTTCAGACCTGGGGAGAGAGTTACCAGCGGGGAGCCTTTCTCGCGCAAATGAACCGGGTATTGGCAGAAAACGAGATTGATTTGCAAGGTGAGTTGCCCGATCATGTCATCCCTGTGCTGCGCTATCTGGGAAAAGTGGGGCAACCACTGCCTGAACTGGTCGAGGTGTTGGAGCCTGCCATTCAGCACATAATAACAGGATTACAAAAAGCAGACTCTGGCAACCCCTACCTCGACTTACTCAAGGCTGTTCAAAGTCTATGCAATCGTTTGGAAAAGGAGCAGGCATGATCTGGGATACGATCTTCTTCGCTATTTTGCCATATATCGCGCTTACACTGGCGATTGCTGTTACGATCTACCGGTCAATTTACCGGCCTTTTACAGTGTCCAGCTTGTCCTCGCAGTTGTTGGAGCGCAAGAAGTTATATTGGGGTTCAATCTCCTTCCACTACGGCATTATCTTGGTTCTGCTGGGGCACCTTTTAGCTTTGTTGCTGCCACGCGGACTGCTGTTGTGGAATGCCGTACCGATCCGGCTGTACTTGCTGGAACTGACCGGCCTTGCCCTGGGGATTTGGGCGCTGGCGGGCTTGTCCATTCTGCTGTGGCGGCGTTTGAGCGAGAAGCGCGTGCGCGCGGTCACTACGCCAATGGATTTGGTCGTATTAATCATTGTGATTATCTCCGCGCTCACCGGAGTGCTGATTGCCACTCTGTACCGTTTTGGGACATCTTGGTTCACCGTGATCTTTACCCCTTACATACTTTCTTTATTTGTCTTCCAGCCAAAAGTCAATCTGGTTGCTCCCTTGCCGTGGCTCATCAAGCTGCACGTAATCAACTTCTTCATCATGCTGGCCGTATTTCCATTCTCACGGCTAATCCACATCATTACTTACCCGCTTGGTTACCTTGTTCGCCCTTGGCAAATCGTTATCAAGAATCGAGAAGTACAGGGTACAAGCAAACTTCTCCACCCACAAGGAGAATAAAAATTGCACAAAAGTGGTGAAGCCGGGTCTGTGGAATTAGACAAGCCGGAACTGATAACAAAAATCACCCTGACCCTGATATTCCTGATTGGGACAGGGTGGTTGGCATGGATCACCGGGTTTCCACGGTTATCTCAAATCCTCTATTCCTGGAGCACAATGGATTTTCTCCTGCTCAGCCTGACAACATTCCGACTCGGGCGTTTGGTAGCGCATGACCGCGTGATGGAGCCGTTCCGCAAACCTTTTGTCAGGACGGTATACGACAGAACTGGAGCAGGCAAGTCGGTTAAACCAAAAGGGAAAGGAGCCAGGCAGGCAATTGGACAGATGCTTACCTGCCCGGTATGTTCAGGGACCTGGTTCGCAGCTGGTCTGGTATTTGGATTGATATGGCTCCCCGGCCTTACCCGGGCGTTTCTCTGGATGACCGCAGCAATCGGCATGGCAGAGGTAATAAACGCAGCCACAGAAGCCTTGTCCTGGAGAGGGCAACTCAACCGCACATTGACAGGGCAGTACCTGTTGTCGGACCGAAAACACGATGGGAAAGTACAAATAAAAAGTGAAGAGAAAACTATCAGTTCTTGATGGGTTTACAACAGTGCCGCGCCGGTTCAATTTGAATAAGAGAATACGATGAAAGAAACAGTGGGCAAGTCATTGGGTGCAATTGTCGATCAGGAAATAGCCAACCTTTATCCGGGGTACTTTTCTCTGGTAATGGCTACCGGCATCGTCTCAATTGCCGCGCACTTTTTCTCTCTAAATCTCATTGCCGAGATTCTCCTGGTTATCAATTTGGCGGCCTACAGCGTGCTCTGGGTTCTACTTCTTGTTCGGATTTTCCGCCACCCCTTGAAATTGCAGGATGATTTCAAAAACCCGGGTAAAAGCGCTGGCTTTTTTACAACTGTAGCCGGCACATGCGTACTTGGCAGTCAAATAATTATTCTCAAAGATTGGGATCAGGCGGCGCACCCTTTGTACATTTTGGGAATAAGCTTGTGGCTTATTTTGATTTACTTGTTTTTTTTCACCATGATTACAAGAGAGACAAAGCCTTCTTTGGAAAATGGAATTAATGGCACTTGGTTTATTGCGGTTGTCGCAACCCAGTCCATCTCTGTATTAGGTTCGTTAATCGCCCCGAAACTTCCTCAGCCCCAGGAGTTTTTGATATTTTTTACACTGTTCATGTATTTGCTGGGGAGTATGTTATACCTCCTGCTGGTCACCCTGGTCTTTTATCGTTTGCTCTTCAACCCTCTGCTGGCGCAGGCTTTATCGCCAACCTATTGGATCAGCATGGGAGCGATAGCCATTACCACCCTTGCCGGTGACCGGCTTATGATCAACACGCCATTGTGGTCATTTCTTTCAGACTTGCTTCCTTTCCTTCAGGGGTTTACGCTTTTCTTCTGGGCTTTCGCCACGTGGTTAATCCCTTTACTGGTTATTTTGGGAGTCTGGCGGCATCTGGTAAAACGGGTACCCATCCGTTATGACCCTCAGTATTGGGGCATGGTCTTCCCTCTGGGAATGTATGCTGTTTCAACTTTTTTATTGGCAAAAGCAACGCACCTGGATTTTCTGGAGATCATTCCTCAGTACTTCATCTATATCGCTTTAGCCGCCTGGCTGGTGACAATGGGTGGAATGGTCATTCACTTGCTCAAATTGCTTGGCTTGAATTTTCGCCAGGGCCATTCAACGTATGATTCTATAAAGGACAGCCAACCATGATAAATATTCAAGAACTCCTGCAGGTGTCATCCCGCCGCCATAGCCATCTTTGCCCGCGTCAGGTATTAGGCGTGCGCATGGCACTAGCCGGGGCGGACTCACTGGGGTTGGATCTCCCGCGCACAGACAAAAACCTGCTCGTTATCGCGGAGACAGATGGTTGTTTTGTGGACGGGCTGGAGGTGACCGCAGGAGTTTCCGCTGGGCGCCGCACCCTGCGCATTGAAGACTACGGCAAGGTAGGGGCCACCTTTATAAATGTGAGCACCGGTGAAGCTGTGCGCCTGGCTCCGCAACCGGACGTTCGCCAACGCGCCCACTTCTACGCCCCCAATGAAACACAAGCCTATGCAGCCCAGTTACACGGCTACCAAATCATGCCGGACCAGGAACTATTTTCCATACGTTCGGTAAATTTAAATCCTTCCATTGAAGAGATTGTCAGCCGTCCGGGCGTGCGGGTAAATTGCTCGGTTTGCGGCGAAGAAATCATTAATGAACGGGAAATCATAGTGGATGGGTTTGCCTACTGTCGCACTTGTCTTGGTACTGGTTATTATCACGAAAAAGATGTTATATATCCGGTTATAATAGAGGCAGCACAACTATTTACAAACAGCTAGAATTGGAGGAAAACGCTGATGGAAGCAACGGATATTTTAATGTCAGAACATCGTGTTATTGAACGGATACTTGCCGTTTTAAATAAAGCAGCAGACCGTCTTGAGCGCGGCGAATCAGTGCGCATGGGTTTTTTTGTTGAAACGACCGATTTTATCGGTGGTTTTGCGGACGGATGCCATCACCGCAAAGAAGAAGGCGTGTTATTTCCCACCATGGAAGACTTTGGCGTCCCCGTAGAAGGGGGTCCCATTGGTGCGATGCTCGACGAACACGAGCAGTCACGCATCTTTACTAAAGGGATGCGGGAAGCCGCATTGCAAGTTGAAGCAGGGGATAGCAATGCAATCCCAACCCTTATTCAAAATGCACGCGGGTATGCAGCCCTGCTTCAACAGCACATCCTGAAAGAAGATACCATCCTTTTTCCATTGGCAGATAAGTTTATTCCGGCCGATGACCAGGATGAAGTTCTGGATGGCTTTGAGCATGTAGAGCATGAAGAAACCGGCGAAGGTATCCATGAAAAATACCTCGCCCTGGCCGATAAGCTGGAAAAGGAAATGGGACTCGACTAACCAGTACTCCCATTTTGGAAAACAGAGCCCTCCCACCGCCTTGGTGAGGGGGCTTTGCTCTTTAAAAAACGGCTTTATTATTTACAGGGGACCTGAATTACCCGCCCCGGAAATCTCAATTCCACACATCCATGTATTTGTTATTTTTACACCCTTTCGCGTCCAACTGTCGCCTGATAAACTGGTAAAATAGTACCGTTTAGGCGGTATGATCCACTCCCGAAGGGAATTTAGCAACAATGGAAAATTCAATATTCACCGGATTGATGACAAAACTGGAAAAGCGCACTGCACGTGTAGCCGTGCTTGGGTTGGGATATGTAGGGTTGCCATTGGCCGCAGTTTTCTGTGAGGCTGGATTGCAGGTAACCGGAATCGACCCGGTGGAAGAAAAAATAAACGAGATTAACAACGGGCACAGCTATGTCCTCGACATCCCCGGCGCACAGGTGGAAAAACTTGTCAAAAAGGGACTGCTTATTGCGACCACCGATTTCTCTGCCCTTAAGGACGCCGACGCAGTGAGCATCTGCGTCCCGACGCCACTACGCAAGACCGGCGATCCGGACCTTTCCTTCATCGTCTCAGCGACTGAATCGCTTGCACCTTATCTGCACCCGGGCATGGTGGTGGTGCTTGAATCCAGCACATATCCCGGCACAACGCGGGAGTTGGTCCTCTCCAAACTATGTGAAGTGAGCGGACTGGAAGTCGGAAAAGATTTCTTCCTCGCTTTCTCTCCCGAACGTGTTGACCCGGGGCGTACAGATTGGACCACATACAATACCCCCAAGGTCATCGGTGGCATAACACCGGCCTGCACCCAAATTGCCGCGGCGTGGTACAGCCTGGCGCTCCAAACGGTGGTGCCGGTTACCTCCACCGAAGTCGCCGAGATGGCAAAATTGCTGGAAAATACCTTCCGTATGATCAATATCGGCCTCGTCAATGAACTGGCGATTATGTGCGACCGGTTGGGTGTGGATGTTTGGGAAGTGATCGAAGCTGCGGCAACCAAACCGTTTGGCTTTATGAAATTTACGCCAGGCCCTGGCCTGGGCGGGCACTGCATCCCGATTGATCCTCTTTACCTTTCGTGGAAATTACGTTCCCTGAATTACAATGCCCGCTTTATCGAACTGGCCTCCGAAATCAACACCAATATGCCCCGTTTTGCCCTCGGCAAGATTCAAGATGCGCTCAATGAACGCAGCAAACCTCTTAAGAATAGCCGCGTGCTTGTCCTGGGGGTGGCTTACAAGCCGGATATTGATGACCTGCGCGAATCTCCTGCGCTCGATGTGATTGGTCTTTTGATCAAAAAAGGCGCGCGGGTATCCTACCATGACCCGTACATCCCGACGATCAGCCATGATGAGTGGGCGCTTGAATCGGTGGACAGTCTTATGGCTGAGGTGAAAACTGCGGATTGCGTGGCAATCATCACCAATCACTCGGCTTATGACTATCCAGCCATTCTTGCGACTGCCAACCTGATCGTTGACACCCGCAATGCCTTGGGGAAAGCGGGACAAAATCATCCGAAAGTTGTGAGGCTCTAATGGCGAGGTATCTGGTAACAGGTGCAGCCGGCTTTATCGGTGCACGCGTCAGCGACTTTTTACTGGCAGATGGGCATGAGGTCACCGGTGTGGACGACCTCAACAATTACTACGACGTCCGGCTAAAAGACTGGCGACTGAAGCGGCTGCAAGCCCAACCCGGATTCACCTTTTATCGCCAGGATATCGCCGACTTCGCGGGACTCGAAAACGTTTTTAAGAAAAACGCTGCCTTTGACGGCATCATTAACCTGGCGGCACGTGCCGGCGTACGCGCCAGCGTAGAAAACCCCTGGATCTTCGTTAACACCAATACCACAGGCACGCTCAACCTCCTGGAATGCTGTCACCGTTACGGTGCAAGGAAGTTCATCCTGGCCTCCACATCCAGTATCTATGGCGATGGTGCACCACTGCCAACACCAGAAACAGCGGATAGCAGCCACCCCCTGCAACCGTACGCCGCCAGCAAGAAAGCCGCCGAGGTGCTCTGCCATTCCTACCATTATCTGCACGGGATTGACGTGACCGTTTTCCGGTATTTCACGGTTTACGGCCCTGCCGGGCGGCCCGATATGGTTATGTTCCGCTTCGCCCAGTGGATTTCGGAGGGCAGACCGGTGCACCTCAACGGCAGCGGCGAACAATCGCGCGGTTTCACCTATGTAGATGACATCGCGCGCGGCACTATCCTGGGGTTGAAACCACTCGGCTATGAGATCATAAACTTGGGCGGTCATGAGACCATTACCATCAATGAAATGATCACCATGCTGGAAAGATTTATCGGGAAAAAAGCCGGCGTTCAAAATCACCCCTTTCCCAAAGCAGATATGATGGCAAACTGGGCGGATGTCTCTAAAGCCCGCCAGATGCTCGGCTGGGAGCCACAGGTCAACCTGGCGACGGGCATTCAAAATCTGGTCAACTGGTACCTCACGGAAAGGGAGTGGGCAAGCCAAATCGAGACCCCATGAGCATACGAACGCGTTGGACGCGTATCTGGCGCGACGATCCCATTCTGCAGCGGGTGCTGCTCAACAGCGGGTACCTGTTAAGCAGCAATACCATCAGCATGGGGTTGACCTCCGTGCAGGGAATTCTGGCCGCCTTGCTGCTGGAGCCCGCAGAGTACGGCATGTTGGGGATGGTGATATTGTTTGCTTCCAGCATCAACCGCCTGCTCTCCTTCCGCATGGGTGAAGTGGTTATTAAATACGCAGGTCATCACCTGGCGTTGGAAGAAAAAGGAAAAGCTGCCGCAATCATTAAAGCTGCATTTCTGGCCGAAGCGCTCACTTCCATCGTTGCTTATGGAATCCTGGCTGCGCTGGCTCCGCTCGCTGCCCGCTATGTCATCAAAGACCCCACCGTCAGTCCGCTCATTATTTTTTACGGGCTGGCGCTTTTTGTCAACCTCTTATTCGAAACCTCCACGGCAGTCTTGCAGCTCTCCGGCAGATACCGCGGGCAAGCTGCGCTCAACCTGGCGCAAAGTTTGCTGACAGCCGGCTGGATTCTGGCGGCTTACCTCCTCCACGGCGGACTGTTAGATGTTTTGCTCGCCTACCTGTTTGGGAAACTCTTGTATGGCGCGGGGATGGTGTTTTTGGCCTTTCGCCGGCTGCCCACCCTGCTGGGGCCGCGCTGGTGGCGGGAATCGCTCGGGCAGATCACAAACTGGCGCGGCATTCTTGGCTTTTCCCTTTCCACCAATATCAGCAGCACGATCAATATGGTTATCCGCGACAGCGAAGTCCTCTGGGTCGGATTTTTCCTTTCCACCGTGGAAGCCGGATATTACAAGTTCGCCTTAGGGATCATGAATATCCTTGTAATGCCGGTTATGCCTTTAATCAACACCACCTTCCCGGAGATCAGCCGTACTGTTGCCCGGCACGATTGGAAATCGTTGAGTTCCATCCTGCGCAAAACCTCAACTCTGGCACTGATCTGGACGGCCGGGAGCATCGCCGGGGTGCTGCTGGCAGGGCGTTGGCTGCTGGGCTTGTTGAAAGGCGGCCTCTACCTCCCCGCTTATCCGGCGATTTTGATTCTGCTGGCCGGGTACGGCTTTGCCAACATTTTCTTTTGGAACCGCCCGCTGCTGCTCTCGCTTGGCCTGCCCAATTACCCCGTCAAGGTAAACGGGCTGGTGGGGGCAGTCAAAACCGCCCTGATGTTTGTTTTTGTCCGGCCGTTTGGATACCTGGCGCAAGCCACCTTGCTTTCCGGTTACTTTCTCCTCTCGATTGGCTTGATTGCACGCCGCGGTGTCAACGAGATTAAAAAAGCCAATGCTTTCGCGCTGGAGGAAACCGGATGAAAACAGCCTGCATTGCCGCCTCGCGCGTCCCTTCAGGGACCGCCAACTCTATCCAGGTGATGAAGGTCTGCCATGCCATTTCTCAGGTGGCAGCTCCGGCTCACCTCTGGCTTCCGGGGGAGACCCGCACACCCTGGGAAGAAATCGCCGTGCACTACGGTCTTACCCGGCCCTTTGAAATCTCATGGCTTTCCAGCCCACCGTGGATGCGCCGTTATGACTTCACCTGGCGTTCGCTCGCCAACGCCCAGCGTTGGGGTGCGCAGCGTGTTTATACCTGGCTTCCCCAGGCTGCCCTCCTGGCGCTGCGTCGCGCCTTGCCAGTGATTTTGGAGCTTCACGACCGCGTTACAGGGCACCTTGCCCCCTGGATATTTCGCCAGTTCATTCAGGCTCCCGGGCAAAAGCGCCTGTTGGTGATTACCGAGGCGCTGCTGGAGCGCCTGGAAGCACAGTTTGGCAGCTTGGCCGGTCTGGATATTCAGATCGCCCCAAACGGCGTAGAACTGGAGCAGTACGCAGACCTACCCGAGGCCCAAACCGCGCGCTTCCGCTTGGGGCTGCCCGAAAAGATGACGGCGGTTTACAGCGGTCATTTTTACGCCGGGCGCGGAGTCAGCTTGTTGGTTGAACTGGCGGTTACCTTTCCACAGATCAGTTTTATCTGGGTTGGCGGACGTCCGGTGGATGTTGGAGCGCTCAAGAAACAGCTTGAAAGACAAAACATCCGCAATGTCCTCCTGACCGGGTTTATCCCCAACAGCCAGCTTCCGCTCTACCAGGCAGCCGCGGACATCCTCTTGATGCCTTACGAACGTTCGATTGCAGGCAGCAGCGGCGGAAATTCAGCGGAAATTTGCAGCCCGATGAAGATGTTCGACTATCTAGCCGCCGGACGGGCGATCCTCTCCAGCGATCTGCCGGTTTTCCATGAAGTGCTTAATCCGCAGAACGCGGTTTTTTGCCCGCCGGAAGACCCTGCCGGTTGGAAGAGCGCGCTGGCAGCCCTGCTGCAAGACCCAGTCCGGCAGCATCAATTGGGCGAACAAGCGCGTCAGGATGCGCTCCACTATTCGTGGCGGAAGCGTGCTGAGCGCGCGCTGCTCAATTTTGCATAGTAGAATTACAGTATGCTGAAGTCCCTCAACTTTCTACCCCGCTTGGGAATTTCATTTTTCATGGCGGTCCTCTTGGGCGCGGCGGTGGCTGCACTCAGCCCAGTTGGAACATTTCTGCCCGGTTGGTTGGGGGCCAGCCTGCTCTCGTGGCTGGGTATTTTCGCTTTGCTCAGCGCCTGGCACTGGGCTGGCGGGGGTAAGTTGCTCTTCTGGATGATCGCTTCTGCCTTTCTTTTACGGCTGGTGTTGGGCATTGGCTTCAGTTTACTTCTGCCAGAATACGGCTTTGACGAACCCACTCAAAATGCCGGTTACCTGTTCTACGATGCCCACCGCCGGGATATCGAATCGTTTGACCTGACAAAGTCCGGCGCGTCGTTCTGGCAGACCTTTACGTTGGAATTTGATACTGACCAGTATGGCGGTTTGCTCGTACTGGCAGGGCTGATCTACCGTTCCCTCAGCCCTGACGCTCACCGCACCTTTCTCATTCTCCTGCTTTCCGCTTTTGTATCTGCACTGGGCACGCCTTTCCTATGGAAAGCAGTGCACCTGCGCTGGGGGGAGCGGGTTGCCAGCATGGCAGCCTGGATACTCATCCTGTACCCTGAAAACCTCCTGTTTGGCAGTTCGCAGATGCGCGAGCCTTATCTGATTACCTTGAGTTGCATCGCCATCTGGGGGGTAATCCTCTGGCGGCAGTCTCGCAAGAACTCTGTACTTGTTCTGGCTGTTTCTTTTGCCGGTTTACTCGTATTTTCCTCCCGCATAGCGGTGGTGGTTGCTGGTCTGCTGGCAGTCTGGTTCTGGCTGGAATATCTGGTGGGGCGTTCCAAATTATTTCGCTGGTTAGGATACGCGGGCCTTACCCTAATAATTTTAGCAATTGCCGCCCTCAGTTGGGAATGGCTGCATTCCTCAGCCGGGTACGATCTGCGCTTGACCATCCTAAGCTCCGGCCGCATACAGTATGAGTTAAAAGATCTGCAAACGTGGATGCAAACGCCACTTCTGGTCGGGTATGGTTTGGTACAGCCGGTACTGCCAGCCATCATCGCCTACCCCACCCTGGCAATCTGGAAATTCATCGGTGTCCTGCGTGCTCTCGGCTGGTACCTGCTCGCGCCGCTATTGCTCTATAGCGCACTGGCAGCCTGGAAGGCACGCCCAAACAATGAGCGGCGTATTTTGGTGTGGTTTGCCGCGGCAACATTAGTCTGGCTGGTAATTTCTTCCGCCCGCGGCGGTGGCGACCAGTGGGATAACCCGCGCTACCGCACGCTCTTGCTGCCCTGGATGGCGATCCTCGCAGCCTATAGTTGGGAATGGGCACGCCAGCGCCGTGACGCATGGTTGGCGCGCCTTTACCTTGTTGAACTCATTTTTGTCGGCTTCTTCACAAGCTGGTATATCAGCCGCTATTTACAGTGGTGGGGAAGGATGACCATGAAAGGGATGGTTGTCTGGATATTAATATTGACCGCAATCGTCATCGCCGGCGGTCTGGCATGGGACCGGTGGAGAAACCATCGCAAACAAGGCATAGGGGGAGGATGAATTCTTGAACCGGTCTGTAACTAAATCGGGCGGGCACGGGGGGGGCCTTATGAAAGCGCAAGAAAGACTGCGCCGTCTGATGGCACATCCCTGGCTGCCGGGTTTGCTCTGTGCAGCAGCGGGCGTCGTCTATCTGTTCCAAGCAGTGCGTTATGCTCATGGGATGGATGTAACCATGGACGAAGGCACATACTTGATGAAAGGACTGCTCTATGTGCAGGGCGTTTACCGGCCCTTTCAGGAATACGGGCCGATTACAAATAAAATGCCGCTTTCGTTTTACATCCCGGGTGCAGTTCAGCTTCTCTTTGGCCCCGGTCTGCGTACCGGACGATACTTTTCCATCTTTCTAGGGCTCTTGATGCTCGCTGCCCTCGGGCTGGCCGGCAAGCGGTTGGCAGGTCCATGGGGAGCAGCCGCAGCGGTTTGGGCGACAGCAGCCAGTCCGACCAACATCATGTACTATACGGCGGCAATTTCACAAGTGCTCACGGCCTGCCTGCTTGCCTGGTCCCTGGCGCTCTCGCTGGGGCGCAGCCGTCCGCTCTGGCAGTTAGTCGCCGGCTCTGTTCTTGCCGCATTGACCGTACTGGTACGCCAGAATATGGCTCCGGTCGTACCGCTTTTGCTCCTCTATATTTTCTGGGAAAACGGGTGGCGCAAGAGCTTGTGGGCAACGCTGACCGCCGCGCTGATTTTAGGATTTTTTCATCTCATCTACTGGCCCGGTATCATGGCGCTCTGGGCGCCCTATCTTTCAGCCGTAAACCTCCTGTTACCTCATCTTGCGTCCAACCCGCTAGGCGGTGGAGCTTCCATCTCGCAACAATCTTATGATGTCCTCACCAAGTGGTTTGTTTTTTGGGACGGAGCGCGCTCCAATTTCCCTGTACTGGTGGGGGTGGTAATTACTTGGATTCTCTGGCCGGCGCGCGCGCGTTGGAAATCGGACACACGCTTCAAAGTCGCGGTGTTCCTCTCGCTGCTCTTCGCAATTCTGCTCGGCCTCCACTTATGGGCTTCAATTGGCCAGTCTTACTGTCTATTTTGTTACAGCGGCTATCTGGCTTTCTTCAATATGACTGGTTTACTGCTGGTGATCGTGGCTCTCTCAAGCTGGAATAAAAAGCCCGGTTTCGTACAGACCATTCTGGCGGTTGCATTCGTTCTTGCCAGCACAGTGGGGCTGGGATACGGCGCATATCAACAATTGGGTGGATTGTTGACTTTACGCGTCCCTCGCATCAGCAACATGCAATTGCAGGGGGGTACAACCGACCTCTGGCGTTTGCTCGCCAACAAGTTCGGCTGGTCTTACGATACGCTGCAAAAACTCATGCCTGCCGCCGCGGGCGCGGCAGCAGGCATCGCCCTGCTTGTGTTCGTTCTTATCTTCACCCTCGCGCGGCGGCGTCAACAGCCCGGCCGGATTTCAGCCACCTACGGTTATTTCGCCTTGCTTCTCTTCTTTATCGTAGGGACATTGCTCTCCCCAACCGGCTGGATGGCTGGCTGGCGGACATTGGACCTGTGCGGCGGCGATGTGATTGCTTCGCACGAGGCGGTCGGAGCACATCTGGCAAAATTGATTCCGCCGGGGTCGCTGGTATACTGGGAAAATGATGTTTCTCCCCTGCCGCTCCTGTATATTCCAGGAGTACGCGTCTTCCCCGCGCAGCTCAATCACTGGTATACCTATTTGCAGGGCGGCGACATCGAAGCGCTCGAACGTTTGGGGTACTGGAATTACGAACTGGCACAGCGTTGGAAACAGCAAGCAGATTTCCTGCTGGTGGCTGAACGTTATGTTGCCAATTGGTCGCCCGATCCCAGCAGCGCCGCGCAATTTGATGAGCTTACACCTGCCCCCCAAACCGTCCCCTGCCGTGATCGTTCCATCATCCACATCTTTCGGAGAATAAGATGAAGCTTTCCATCGTGATTCCGGTCTACAATGAGGAAGAAAACCTCCCCTTGCTCTATCAGGCCATCCAGAAAGCCATGGCAAATGTGGAAACGCCCTGGGAAGCAGTGCTGGTGGACGATGGCAGCAGGGATGACAGCTTGACCGTCCTCGAAGAACTTGCCAGGCAGGACCCGGAGCATCTACGCGTGGTGGGGCTGCGGCGCAACTTCGGGCAAACCGCTGCGCTGGCCGCCGGTATTGACCATTCTGTCGGCGAGATCATCGTCTTGATGGATGCCGATATGCAAAACGACCCTGCCGACATCCCAATGATGTTGGAAAAAATTCGCGAGGGGTACGACCTGGTGAGTGGCTGGAGAATTAAAAGAGAGGATGCTTTCGTCACCCGCACCCTGCCCTCACGCGTTGCCAATGCCCTGATTTCCGCTGTAACCGGCGTGCGCCTGCACGATTACGGCTGCACGCTCAAAGCTTACCGCCGCGAGGTATTGACCGGCTTCCGCCTGTACGGCGAAATGCACCGCTTCATCCCGGTCTATGCCAACTCGGTCGGCGCAAAAATCATCGAGTTGCCGGTTCACCACCACCCCCGCAAGTTCGGCAAAGCCAAGTATGGCCTGGAGCGCATCATCAAGGTTGTCCTTGATCTCTTTACAGTTAAGTTTCTGAGCAGCTACGCCAACAAACCGATCTATATTTTCGGCGGTGCCGGCCTGGCTTTTGTAGGAGTAAGCTTTGTAGCCCTGGCCTACCTTGCCATCCGGCGCTTATTCTATACCGTTTCCCCGTTCACCTCACCGTTGTTCCCGGTGGCGATCATGGTGGGTATCTTGGGTTTTCAGTCGCTCCTGATGGGTCTGATCGCAGAAATGCTGATGCGCACCTACCATGAATCACAGGGCAAGCCCACCTACACCATCCGCCGCATCACCAATATCCAGCCCGAAGCCCCGGCATTGCAGAGAAAGTAATGCGCATCCTGGTATTGATCCACGAGTACCCACCAGTGGGCGGCGGCGGCGGCCGCGTCGCACAAGACCTGTGCCAGCGCCTGGCTTCCGCCGGTCACGAAATCCACCTGCTCACCGCGCAGTGCGGTGAACTCCCTCCGTTGGAAAAACAATGCGGCCTGACGATAGAGCGTCTGCCCTCCGGGCGGCGTGAGCCGTTTCGCGCTGATTTAAGAGCTATGACCGGTTATGTAGTGGCTGCGCTGCGGCGCGGCCTGCGTCTGGCAAAGCAGTGGAAACCGGATGTGATTCACGCCCATTTTGCCGTCCCCGCTGGCGCGGCGGCTTGGCCGCTTTCCATCCTCCCTGGTACCCCGTATGTGCTCACCGCGCACCTCGGAGATGTGCCCGGCGGTGTGCCGGAGAAAACCGGCAAATGGTTCCGCTGGATTTTCCCCTTCACACCCCCCATCTGGCGGCGCGCCCGTTCTGTGATTGCGGTCAGCGGTTTCACCCGCCAACTCGCGCTGCAAAGTTATCCCAACGTCCCGGTTGAGGTCATTCCAAACGGGGTGGATCTCCAAGTGCTCGACCCCGGCGAGATTGCCCTACAAGACCCGCCGCGCATCGTCTTTGCGGGCCGCCTGATGCTGCAAAAGAACCCCCTGCAGGTGGTGCGTTCGTTGGCGGGGGTGCGCGACCTGCGCTGGCAGTGTGAGATGCTGGGGGATGGCCCACTGATGGTGGCCGTGCAAGCGGAAATCGCAGCCCATGGGCTGCAAGACCGCATCGTGCTGCGCGGCTGGGTAACGCCGGAACAGGTCTTGCAGGCTTATGCTCGCAGCGATCTGCTTTTCATGCCCTCGCTTTCCGAAGGGCTGCCGGTCGCAGGGGTGCAGGCGCTGGCGATGGGCCTGGCGCTGGTCGTCAGCCACATCGGCGGGTGGGCGGATCTCGTCCGGGAGGGGGAAAACGGCTCCATGGTTCCTGTCGAGTCTCCGGCGGGCTTTGCCGCCGCGCTGCGCGGCTTGTTGGGTAGCCCCGAAAAACTGCTGGCCGCCCGCCAGGCCAGCCGCAACCATGCCCAAATCTTTAATCTCGACCGCATCGCGGCGGAATACGAGCGGGTTCTGCGAGTAAATTGAATTTGAGATAATACAAGCGCAGCGTAAGAGTTAGCGAAGGGTAAATTGTCTATGGACGATGAAGGGTATCCCTCTATTATAGCCAGGCGATAGTCCTCTGTTAACAAATCTGCAAGGTGAGCAAGCGGAGGTGTCAAGGCTAAATAGAAATGTCCTATTGCTGGCAACATAGAAATGTCCTATTCGGTTGATAAAGTGTTCAGTATAGGTTTACCATTTATCTTCTTTCCGTAAGCTCTCCAGGGGTGGTTATAAGCAGGAGGACTAGGATTAGCATGAACCGACTTGGTGGACACAACAGCCCCTTGTCTTGGTCTATTTTCCATTTCTTTCAGGATAAGCAGACTGCCGTGAAACCAGGCTGAGACGACACCGGTGTGGTCAGCAGTAATTAGGACTTCCTGTTTTGCATAATAGTAAGCCGGATGA